>NZ_BCBI01000013.1:0-115528 GCF_001320565.1 Pseudomonas sp. NBRC 111132 | reverse complement strand
GGCCATGCTGATCCGCCTTTTGTAGTTGTTGAACCGACGAGGCTGTCGGTGAGCGTGTGCAGACATCTTCACCGCAAGCGACTGATTTGTTAATTTTGTTTTCGTCATCGATTGATAACTTTTACAAAACAAACAATAGGCCCGACATGAACGTCAAGCAACTGCGCGCCTTTGTCGCCGTGGCCAAGTACCAGAGCTTCGCCCAGGCCGGTGAACACCTGCATGTTTCGCAACCGGCCTTGAGCCTGACCATCAAGGCCCTGGAAGAAAACCTTGGCGGCGCCCTGCTCAGCCGCACCACGCGCAGCGTCAGCCTGACCGCCGAAGGCGAAGTGCTACTGCCACTGGCACGGCGCCTGCTGGCCGACTGGGACGACACCGAAGAGATGCTGCGCCAGCGCTTCACCCTGCAACTGGGCCGCGTGTCGGTGGCGGCCATGCCGGCCTTCGCCGGCAATTTGCTGCCCCATTCGCTCAAGGTGTTTCGCCAACGCTACCCCAAGGTCAACGTCACCGTGCATGACGTGATCAACGAACAGGTACAGGAACTGGTTCGCCATCGCCGCGTCGAACTGGGCATCGGCTTCGAGCCGGATAACATCGATGGGCTGGACTTTCACCCGTTGTACATGGACCGCTTCGTTGCAGTGCTGCCCGCCGACTCACCCTTGGCACTGCTGCCCCAGGTCAGCTGGGCACAGCTGATGGCCGAAGATTTCGTGGCCCTGCAACGCCCTTCGGCGGTGCGCCTGCTGATGGAGCAGAATGTGGCGGCCCAACACGGCAAGCTGGCAGTGGCCTTCGAGAGCCACCAGCTGACAACCATTGGCCGCATGGTCGCCAGCGGGCTGGGGGTCAGTGCCGTGCCGGCGCTGTGCATCAACCAGATGCAGGAGCTGGGCGCCCGCTGCGTGACCTTGGTCGAGCCTGTCGTCGAGCGGCGCATTGGCGTGATTGCGCTCAGCGAGCACCAGCTTTCCACCGCAGCGCAAGCGCTGCTTGAAGTTCTGCTTTCCAATACCCGCATCCCGGAGGTGACATGCGTTACGTGAAACTGGCAGGTACGCAGGTCCCGGCCATCGGCCAGGGCACTTGGTACATGGGGGAAGACCCTGCGCGCAAGGCTGACGAAGTGGCGGCCCTGCAACAGGGTATCGAGCTGGGCCTGAACCTGATCGACACCGCCGAGATGTATGCCGAAGGGGGGGCGGAAGAAGTCGTTGGCCAGGCCATTGCCGGGCGCCGCGAGCAGGTGTTTCTGGTCAGCAAGGTCTACCCGCACAATGCCGGCCGCCGCAACATGTCGGCCGCCTGCGAACGTAGCCTCACGCGCCTGGGCACCGACTGCATCGATCTTTACCTGTTGCACTGGCGAGGCCAGCACCCGCTGGAGGAAACCGTCGAAGCCTTCGAACGCTTGCGCGAGCAAGGCAAGATCAAGCGCTGGGGCGTGTCCAACTTCGACGTCGATGACCTGCGCGAACTGCACAACCCTGACTGTGCCACCAACCAGGTGCTGTACAACCCGGCCCAACGTGGCATCGAATTCGACTTGCTGCCGTGGTGCGAAAAGCGTGCATTACCGACCATGGCCTACTGCCCGCTGGCCCAAGGCGGGCGCTTGTTGCAACACCCGGTACTGGCAGAAATCGCCGAGCGCCATGGCGCCACACCGGCCCAGGTCAGCCTGGCCTGGGTGACCCGTGATGACGGGGTGGTTGCCATCCCCAAGGCGGTGACGCCCGAGCATGTGCGGCTGAATGCGGCTGCGGGTGCGCTGACCTTGACCCGCGAAGACCTGCGAGCGATTGATCGGGCGTTCCCGGCACCCACGCGCAAGCAGCGGTTAGCGATGGTCTGATTGGTAGCACTGCTAATTGTATGAGCGGCCTTGGGCCGCTCATACAATTAGCGTACGGTTAATGAAAATCCCGGCTACGCACATCCAGCCCTTGCAACAGCGGGCTCACATCCTCCAGCCGCCGTGCAATCAAGTGCCGCACACCATTCTCCTGTTCCAGCCGCCCACTGACCTTGAGCAACTGAGACCCCACCAAGGCCCGCCGCTGCCGTTCGGCAATGTCCCGCCACACCACCACGTTGACCATCCCGTGCTCATCCTCCAGGGTAACGAAGGTCACTCCACTCGCGGTCTGGGGCCGTTGGCGGCCTACTACCAGCCCGGCCACGGCAATGGTGTCGCCATGCTCGACACCTTGCAGCTCACTCGAGCTACGACACCCCAGCGCCCTCAGGCGTGAGCGCAGCAGGGCCAGTGGATGCGGGCCAAGCGTAGTACCGAGGGTTTGATAATCGGCTACCAGGTCCTCGTCCACGGTAGGTGCAGGCAAAGCCACCGCCACTTCCGGCAAGGCTTGCACGTCGGCGAACAACGGCAGCTGCGGCTGCACCGCTGCCACCTGCCAGCGTGCCTGATGCCGATCGCTGGCCAAGGCCCGCAGCGCTCCGGCATCGGCCAGGCGGGCTCGGGCCCGTGAGTCGAGCCCGGCACGCAGGCACAGGTCTTCGACGTCGCGCCATGGCCGTTGCGCCCTTGCCTGCTGCAAACGCCTGGCATCGGCTTCGGCCAGGCCACGCACAAGGCGCAAGCCCATGCGAATGGCCAATGTGCCATGCTCATCAGGCTCGAGGGTACAGTCCCATTCACTGTGGCAAACGTCTACGGGCCGCACCTCGATACCTTGGCGGCGAGCCTCCTGCAGCAACTGGTCAGGGCTGTAGAAGCCCATCGGCCAGCTGTTGACCAACGCACACGTGAAGATCGCCGGCTCATGGCACTTCAACCAACTGCTGGCGTAGCACAGCAGGGCAAAACTGGCCGCATGCGATTCAGGGAAGCCATAGCTGCCAAAGCCCTTGATTTGCTCGAAGATGCGCTGGGCAAACGCCAGCTCGTAACCGTTGCGCAGCATGCCCTGTACCAGCCGCTCGCGGTGCGGCTCCAGGCCACCATGGCGCTTCCAGGCCGCCATGCTGCGGCGCAACTGGTCAGCCTCGCCCGGCGTATAGTCGGCTGCGACCATGGCCAGTTCCATCACCTGCTCCTGGAATAGCGGTACACCCAACGTACGTTCGAAGACTGCCTTGAGTTGCGCGGACGGGTACGTCACCGGCTCCTGTTTCAGGCGCCGGCGCAGGTACGGATGAACCATGTCGCCCTGGATCGGACCGGGGCGGACGATGGCCACTTCGATGACCAGATCGTAGAACGTGGTGGGCCGCAGCCTGGGCAACATGGCCATTTGCGCGCGTGACTCGATCTGGAACACACCCATGGTCTCGGCGCGGCTGATCATGGCGTAGGTGGCTGGGTCTTCGCTGGGGATGGTCGCCAGGGTCAGCTGCCGGCCACGGTGGCGCTGCAGCAGGTCGAAGCAACGGCGCAAGGCACTGAGCATGCCCAGCGCCAGCACGTCGACCTTGAGCAAGCCGACCATGTCCAGGTCGTCCTTGTCCCACTGGATCACCGTACGCTGCGCCATGGCCGCATTCTCCACTGGCACCAACTGGTCGAGCGGTTGCTGGGAGATGACGAAGCCACCTGGGTGTTGCGACAGGTGCCGGGGGAAGCCGATCAGTTCACCAGCAAGTACCAGCACCCGCCGCAGCGAAGGGCTGCCGGCCTCAAAACCGGCCTCGGCCAGGCGCTGCTCATCGGGTATACGGTCGCTCCAGCGGCCACAGCACTTGGCCAATGCATCCACCTGGTCGGCAGGCAGCCCCAGCACCCTCGCCACATCCCGCACAGCTCCGGCGGCATGATAGGTGTTGACCACCGCCGTCAGTGCTGCACGGTGCCGGCCATAGCGGCGGAACACGTACTGGATCACTTCTTCGCGTCGGTCATGCTCGAAATCCACATCGATATCGGGCGGCTCGTTGCGTTCGCGAGACAGAAATCGCTCGAACAGCAGGTGATGCTCCATAGGGTCGAGTTCGGTGATGCCCAGCACGAAACACACTACCGAGTTGGCTGCCGAGCCACGGCCCTGGCACAGAATGCGCTGGCTGCGGGCGAAAGCGACAATGTCGTGCACGGTCAAGAAATAGCTTTCGTAACCAAGCTCTTCGATCAACGCCAGTTCCTTGGCCAGCACATCGCGCACCTTTTCACTTGGCCCGTTTGGCCAGCGCAACGGCAAGCCCTGCTCGCACAGATCACGCAACCAGCTGGCCGGGGTGTGGCCCTCGGGCACCAGTTCGCACGGGTACTGGTATTTCAATTCGCTGAGGTCGAATTGACAGCGCTGGGCAATGGTCAAGGTCTCAGCCAGCAAGTTGGCCGGGTACAGTTCCCCCAGTTGCGCTTGGCTGCGCAGGTGCCGCTCGCCGTTGGCAAACAGAAAGCGCCCGGCCTCGTTTACCTGGCAATGCTGGCGGATGGCAGTCATGCAGTCCTGCAAGGCACGGCGGCCTCGCACATGCATATGTACGTCGCCACAGGCCACGGCGCGCACGCCCACATCAGCCGCCAGTGCCTGCAGGCGCTGCAGGCGCATGGCATCGTCACAGCCCCGGTGCAGGTGCACGGCCAGCCACAGGCGCTCGGCGAATACACTGCGCAGCCATTCACCGGTGGCTTTATCAACACTGTCGTCGGCCACCCACAAGGCCAGCAGGCCTTGATGGTGCTGCTGCAGGTCGTCACGAAACAACTGGTACTCACCCTTCTCTGCCCGCCGCCGGGCACGGGTGATCAGTGCGCACAGGTTCTGGTAGCCGGTCAGGTTCTCGACCAACAGCACCAGCTTGGGCCCGTCGTGCAACTGCACCTCGCTGCCGACGATGAGCCGCAGCTGATGCGCCTTGGCGGCCTGCCAGGCGCGTACGATACCGGCCAACGTGCATTCGTCAGTGATCGCCAAGGCCTGGTAGCCTTGTTCGCGCGCGCGCCGGAACAGCTCATCGGCGCTTGACGCACCGCGCTGGAAGCTGAAGTTGGACAGGCAATGCAGCTCGGCATAACCCGGCGTGCTCATGCGAACCAGCCCTGCAACCACAGTGGGCCGGCCTGGCTCAAGTCGCGGTAGGCCCAGCCGCGCAGGCCGTCACGGGTTTCGATATGGTAGTAATCGCGTCGCACATCGCCGCCATCCCACCAACCGGATTCGATGCGTTCAGCGTAACCCTGCACCTGATAGCCGACACCATCCAACGCCATCGGTGCCGGCAGCAGCCAGCCTGGGCGACTGCCTGGGGCAACCGGCATGTGGCCTTGAGCGCCCTGCTCTGCCAGTTGCCAGGCGCATTCGGGGCGGTGATCGGCTGCCGCGCTTAGCCCCTTGACGGCCTCATCCCCCAGGCGCGCGCGCAGCCGCTCACGCAATTGCTCCCAGGGTTGCGCCTGTTGCGCCCGAGGGTCGAACAACGCCTGATGCTGTGGCACGAACGGTGGCAAGTCTTCGGCCACCAGCCGCAGGTTGCGCACCGGTGCGGGTATGCGTAGCGGCTCCAGGCGGCCACGGGCCAATTCGAACAACATCGACGCATCGCGTTCGGCCGCCAGCAGGCCAACCTTGAGCACCGTGTCTGGCCCCTCGGCATGCTCCAGATACAGGCAAAAGCGCTGCACCCCGCAGTCGCGCCCGGCCAGAAAGGCAGCAAGGTCGTTGAGCATGCGCCGCAGTGGGAACAACAGCGCCTGGTGCGATTCGACGTCGAAGTTCAGTTCGAGACGGGTTTCAAAGCGGTCCGGTGGCCGATAGAAGTCCAGCCCCAGGTTGCGCAGGCCTAGCAGCTGGTCGAGGTGCAACTGCACCTGGGCAGAAAAGCGTCTGGCCAACGTGTCGCGCGGCAAGGCCACTACCTGGCCCAGCTGGCGCAGGCCCATGCGGGCAAAAGCTTCGGCGGCTTCTGCCGGCAAGCCGACACGTGTGATGGGCATGCTCAACAGCGCTGCACGGGTGGCCTCGGCATCGCTCACGGCCAAGCCATCGTGCCCATTGGCAAGCATGCGAGCCGCCACCGGGTTGCTAGCCAGAACGATGCGTTGGCGCAGGCCCAGTTCTGCCAACTCCTGGCGCAGGCGCGCCTCGAACAAAGGCCAGGGGCCGAACAGTTGCAGGCTGGAGCCTACTTCCAGCAACAGCGCCCGAGGGTAATGCAGGCTGACCTGGGCACTGAAGCGGTAAGCCCAGGCTGCCAGCAGTTGCTGCACCTGGTCGATGCGTTTTGGGTCGACTTCGACGCAGGTGAAGCCATCCGCCAGGGCACGCGCTGCAGTCAGGGTTTGCCCGGCTCGCAGGCCCAGTGCAGCGGCGGCCATGTTGACCGACTGCAACACACGTCGCTGAGTCGGCCCGCCAATGAGTACCAAGGGGGTATCAAGGTCGTCACGCTCACGCAGCACGGTATCCAGCGCAAGCTGGGGGAGCAGAATGCAAGCCCAGAGCATGGCGCATCAGCCCCGCCCTGGGCAGGCAATGGGCAGCGCTGGAGGCATGCCACCACGGCTTTTCAGCACGCGCCATTGTGCCGGCCGAGTGTCGACGGCAATGCGCAGTGCTGCCGGTGAAGGGTTGTGCGCCGCCTGCTGCGGCCTGCAGGCGAATGCCAACGCCTGACCGGTTTCGGCGGCCACCTGCAAGCGCCGCAGGGCGCGGTCATCGGCGCGCTCCGGCCAGCACAGCACCGCCGCACAACTGCCCGAGCGCAGGCACTGCTCGGCGGCCCACAGGGCATCGGCAGGTTCGGCGTCCATTTGTACCAGCCAGCGCAGGTCCACACCTGCTGCCTGCCAGGCCGGTGCGTAAGGAATGAAGGGCGGTGCCACCAGCACTACGCGGTTGGCATCTGCACTCAGCCGGGCCAGGGTTGGCCACAGCAAGTGCAACTCGCCACAGCCGGGGCTGGCCAGCAACAGCTCGCTCAGTGCTGCCGCCGGCCAGCCGCCTTCGGGCAAGCGTGCGTCGAGGGCCGCATGGCCGGTTGGCTGCAACCCGAGTGGCCGCGCCTCGGCCTGCCGACCGCGCCAGATACGGCGCTGGTCGAGCAGCCTGTCGAGGTCGACCACCGCGCCCATCAGTCGCGCCTCAGCAGGCCGCAGAATACGCCTTCGATGAAGAATTCCTGTTCTGGCTGCACATCGATGGGCGCATAGGCCGGGTTACGGGGCAACAGCCGGTAATTGCCGCCCTGGCGTTGCAGGCGCTTGATGGTCACTTCGCCGTCCAGGCGCGCCACCACGATCTGCCCGTCACGGGCGTCGGCCTGTTGCAGGATGCCGACCAGGTCACCGTCGAAGATGCCGTCGTCGATCATCGAGTCGCCACGCACTTTAAGCAGGTAGTCAGGGGTGCGGCGGAACATGCTGGGGTCGAGCAGCAACTGTTCGTGGATATCGAGGTCCGGGCCTATGGGGGCGCCTGCCGCTACCTGGCCCAGCACCGGGATTTCGAGAATCGCCGGCCGGCGCAACGGTTCGGCCAGGCGAATGCCCCGCGCCTGGTTAGGCGTGACATCGATGTAACCGGCTTGGCACAGGGCGGTAATGTGCTTGCGGGCGACGCTGCGCGAAGCAAAACCGAAGCGCGTGGCGATATCGGCCAGGCTTGGCGGCTGGCTGTGCTCGGCAATGCGCTCGCGGATGAATTCGAAAATAGCGCGGCGCTTGGGGGTAAGATTGTCCATGGAGCACATTTGTACTCTTTTCGTGGCGCGCTGACCAGCCCCCTTTGTCGTCCACTTTGGTTATGATCCCTTGGCTTGTGTTTTTTTGATCTGGATATCCCATGCTGACCGCCCTGCTGTTCGACCTCGACGGAACCCTTACCGACACCGACACCCTGCACTTGCAGGCCTTTCGCCAACTGCTGCGTGAGCACGACGGCCGTGAGCTGAGCCAGGCGCAGTTCGATGCTCAGGTCAGTGGCCGCGCCAATGGTGAACTGTTCGCCGAGCTGTTCAACGGCGCCAGTGTCGAACAGTGCCAGGCGTTGGCCGACCGCAAGGAGGCATTGTTCCGCGACCTGTCGCCGTCACTTGAACCCATGCCAGGCCTGCTGCGCCTGTTGGAGCACGCCCAGGCCCATGCCATCGGCATGTGTGTGGTGACCAACGCACCGCGACTGAACGCCGAGCACATGCTGAACGCCATGGGCCTTGGCCAGCGCTTTGAACATGTGTTGGTGGCCGAGGAACTGGCGCGGCCCAAGCCAGACCCGCTGCCTTACCTCACCGGGCTGCAGCAGCTGGGTGCCGAGGCCAGGCAGGCGCTGGCTTTCG
Organism: Pseudomonas sp. NBRC 111132; assembly: GCF_001320565.1. Lineage (NCBI taxonomy): Bacteria > Pseudomonadati > Pseudomonadota > Gammaproteobacteria > Pseudomonadales > Pseudomonadaceae > Pseudomonas > Pseudomonas sp. NBRC 111132. The sequence goes on along the minus strand of NZ_BCBI01000013.1, from coordinate 107,284 downwards.
AGGACTCATTGCCGGGGGTGACCGCTGCCAGTGGCGCGGGGATCTTTACCGTGGGCGTGGCAACGACGCAGACCGCTGAACGTTTGCTGGCGGCGGGTGCACAGCTGGTGATAGATGACTTCAACGACCCTGCACTGTGGGCCCTGATCGAGTCCATGCAGTAAGCATCTGGGGCCCCCATGCTGATCGACGAAGAACTGACCCTTAAAAAGCTGGAAACCTTCCTCGCCTTCATGCGCACCGGCAACCTCGGCCGCGCCGCCGCCGAGCTGTCGACCAGCGCAGTCAGCGTGCACCGTGCCATCCATTCGCTGGAAAGCGCGCTGCGCTGCCCGTTGTTCAAGCACGAAGGCCGCCAGTTGATCCCGCTGGAAAGCGCCTACGTGCTGGAAAAGAAAGCCCGGCAACTGATCCAGGACGCCGAGCAGATGGTGCGCCAAACCCGCGAAGCCGCCGGTTTTTACGCCGAGCGCTTCCGCTTGGGCGCACTCTACTCGCTGACCGTGAAAACCGTGCCAAAGCTGGTCATGGGCCTAAAGCTGCGCCGCAGCGAACTGAACATCGACCTGACCCTGGGCTCCAACGTCGATCTGCTGCAGCGCCTGAAGAACCACGAACTGGAGGCCATCCTCGTCTCCCTCGACGAGAGCGCCAGCGACCCGGCCTGCGAGCAACTGCCGCTGTTCTCCGACGACATTTTCCTTGCCGTACCTACTGATTCGCCCTTCGCCGGGCAGGCCGAGGTAGACCTGGCCGACCTCGCCGACTCCACTTTCATTACCCTGACCCAGGGCTTCGCCACACACCGCGATGGCGCCCGGGTGTTCCAGCAGGCCGGGTTCGAGCCGAAGGTGGCCATGCAGGTGAACGATATCTTCACCCTGCTGAGCATGGTCAGTTCAGGCGTGGGCTTCGCCCTGCTGCCTGGGCGCATCGCGGCGGTGTACGAGAACCGCGTCAGGTTGATTGCCTTGAAGCCGCAATATCGCCTGCAGCAGCACATTGGCGTGGTGTTTCTGAAGGCGCGCGAGCGGGAGCCAAACTTGTTGGCGTTGTTGGCAGAGTGCCGAATGTACAGCCGAGATAACTGAACCTGCGCCAGCAACGGCCGGTGCAGATTCATGGGCTCAAAGGTCGTAACGCTCGGTATTGAAGTTGACCAGCCAATAATTGTCGCTGCGACGCTCATCGGTGACCTGCCCGGCGTCATCAGACTCATACTCGGATGGCGACGTGCTCTGGTAGTTGCCAGACTGGTTGTACACACCGGGCGTGCGCGCAAACACAACTACCAGGTTGTGGTCTTCCTTCTCACGCAGTTGCTCGTCGGTGATCACGACCACGCTCGACTGGGTCTACTCCAGGGGCGGTTGATCTTTTCCCGGTCACTTTGCCGTATGCCTGCACGCTCCTCCCTGCAGGCGGAGCGGAGTCTGGAGTAAAGGTAATGGGAAGTAAATACTATTGGTAATGCGTCGCATTTGTGACGGATGAAGCCCTGCTCACATGCCACCCTTGCAGCAATACGGCCAAAGCCGCCAACCCGGCAGGGACCAGTAATGATGCAAACACTTGTGCAAAACTCCAGCCCAACGCCAGCATCTGAGCCCCGGCGAAGGCGCTGAGCACGGCGCCGATGCGCCCAATGCCGCTCATCCAGCTGGCCCCGGTCGCCCGCGCTTGCGTAGGGTAAAAGGCCGCCGCCAATGCATTCATGCCAACACTCGCGCCGTTCAGCCCAAAGCCCACAGCGCAGGCTATGGCGCACAGCCAGGCGAAATCCCCCACCACTTGGCCAATCGTGAAGATAACCGCGCCACTGAACAGAAACGTCAGCATCAACACCCGCTGCGGATTGCAACGGTCCATGGCCCAACCCACTGAAATCGCCCCCACCGGGCCGCCTATCTGGAAACAGGCCGTGACAATGGCCGCTTCCGAGACCGAAAAACCACCGCCCTCCTTCACCAGCGTCGGCAGCCAGCCGCTGAACAGATAGACCAGAAACAGCGCCAACACATAGCCCGCCCAGAGCATGCAGGTACCAAAGCGATAGCGCGGTGAGAGGATGGTGCCGATGGCTCCACCTGCAGCCGGGGCGTTGCCGGGCATGACAAAGGTGGTGTCGGCGTTGACATGCTCAGGTGCCAAGCGGCGGACAATGGCCATAATGCGCTTGCGCTCTGCACCTTTGCTGACCAGGAACGTTACCGATTCCGGCAGGTGCCAATACAGCAGCGGCAGGACCAGCAGCGGCAACACCCCACCCAGCACCAGAACACTGCGCCACCCCAGGTTGGGGATCATCCAGGCGCTGACGAACCCACCCATCGCCGCCCCCAGGGAGAACCCGCAGAACGCCAGGGTAATCAGCAGTGAGCGGCTGCGTGCTGGGGCGTATTCACTGACCAAGGTGCTGGCATTGGGCATGGCCGCCCCCAGGCCCAGGCCCGTGAGAAAGCGCAGCGCAACCAAGGTTTCCAAGTTGGGTGAAAAGGCCGAGGCCAAGGTCCAGATGCCGAACAGCAGCACGCTGTACAGCAGCACCGCCTTGCGCCCGTAGCGGTCCGCCAGGGGCCCGGCAATCAGCGCGCCAAGCGCCAGGCCGATCAGCGCGGCGCTCAAAACCGGGCCCAGGCTTTGCGCACCCAGGTGCCAATCGCTTTTCAGTTGTGGGGCAATGAAGCCGATGATGGCGACGTCCAGGCCGTCCAGCGCAATGATGAGAAAGCCGAGGAACACCACCCATTTCTGGTAGCGGCCGATGGGTTGCTGGTCGATCAGTTGGCGCACGTCGAGCGTGTTGTTCATGGGTATCACCTGTTGTTGTTTTTATGACGGTGTTTCAGCCCAGGCTGGGCAAGCGCACAGGCCTTATGATCCGTGTCTCCTGCGCTACCACAAGGTCGCGGGTGGCATGCAGATAGACAGCAAAGTCCGGGTCGGCATCCCGCGCCGCGCTGCGCTTTTCAAAATCATCGAGGCTGTCATAGCCCCACAAGTGCACCACCTGGTTCAACGGGCCGATGCTGCTGGTGTAGAACGCCAGGGGTGCGCCGAGGTGGCGCAGCAGGATCGGCATCGCCAACTGGTCGAAGGCTTCGAGAAAGGCCGCCATGCAACGCGGGCGAATGGTGTAGATGCGGTGGTCGACTACAGGCTTGTCCATCACGCCACCTCCCGCGCTTTGCCCGCAGCCGCCAGGCCCTGCTCGACACCCGCCAGATGGCGCCCGGTGATGTAGCCAAAGGTCATGATCGGCCCCAGGGTGATGCCGGCACCGGGGTAGTTGCCGCCCATGATGCTGGCTCGGTCGTTACCCACCGCGTACAGGCCGTCGATGGCCTGCCCATCGGCCGCCAATACTTCACCGACCACGCTGGTGCGTAGCCCGTCGAAGGTGCCCAGGTCGCCCATGATCACCTTCACGGCAAAGTACGGCCCTTCGCCCACCGGCGCCACGCACGGGTTGGGCTGTTGCTGCGGGTCGGCCAGGTAGCGGTTGAAGCTGGTGCTGCCGCGACCGAACTGGCGGTCTTCGCCCTGCACCGCGCCAAGGTTGTATTCGCGCACGGTCTGCTGCAGCCCTTGCGCGTCGATACCGGCCTTGCCCGCCAGCTCGGCCAGGGTCTTGCCCTTGAGCAGGTAACCATTACGCAACAAGGGCCCCAACGGCATCGGTGCAGGCTTGGCAAAGCCCAGGCCATACTTGGCCAGGGTGCGGCGGTCGCACACCAGCCACATGGCGGTTTCTGCCTGACCGGCGCAGGCTTCGATCAATGCTGCGCCCACGTCATGGTAAGAATTCGACTCGTTGGTGAAACGCTGCCCCGAACGCAGCACACCGATCACACCTGGCTTGTAGCGGTCGAGCAAATGCGGAAAGGCAATGTGCCGCCCGCCAGCCACTGGCACCTTCGATACCGGCATCCAGGCGGCGGCTGCCTGCAGGCGGATATCGACCTTGGCCCCCAACGCCTCGGCCATGCGCGCACCGTCACCGGTATTGCCCGCCGGCACCGGCGAAAAATGCTCGCCGCCACGCCGCACATGCGGGTAGGCCTGGCGCAGCCGTTGCAAATCATGGGAGAAACCGCCACAAGCCAGTACCACCCCACGCCGGGCCTGAATGCGCTGCTCGCTGTCAGCCTGCCCGACCAATGCCCCTGTCACTCGACCCTCTTCATGCAGCAGTTGCCGCGCCGGTGTACCTGTGAGAATCGGGATGCCCAGGTCCAGTGCCGAGCGTACCAGCCGCGCTGCCAGGGCATTGCCGCTGGTGACCTGGGTGCCACGTCGGTACAGGGCAAGCTCCTTCAAATGGGTTATCAGGCGCTTGGCCACATACACGAACGAAGTCAGCGAGCGGGTGACATTGAAGAAATGCTTGAGGTCGGCATTCGACGAATTGAACATCATGCCAATGAACGTGATGGTCTTCAGCGGCGGGCGCAGGCGCGCCATGTCGGGCCCCAGGCCACGAATGTCGTAAGGAGCGGCCAGTATCGAGCGGCCCACATCGACACCGCCCTCCACCTGTGGGTGGTAATCGGGGTACAGCGTGGGCACGAACTTGACCGCCGTTTCGCGCTCGAAAAACGCCACCATCTGCGGCGCGTAGCGCAAGAAGGCTTCCACCCCCGCCGCATCGAAACAGGCACCGGCTTCGTTGCGCAGGTAGGTCATGGCCGCTGTATGGCTGTCCTCGGCCCCGTGCGGGTTGCCCGGCACCCACAACACGCCACCGGAAAACGCCGTGGTGCCACCAAAGCAGTCGTCCTTTTCAATGACGATAACATCCAGGCCAAGCTTTTTCGCCGTGATGGCTGTCGCCAGGCCGCCAGCCCCCGCGCCGATTACCAGTACATCGCAGCTACGCGTATTCATTGGCCAGCCCCCTCGAAGCCCGGGCGCGGGATCAATGCCATGGGCATGCACTCCAGCCCGCCATCCACGGTCAGCTCGGCGCCGTTGATATAGTCGGCGCGGCGGCTGGCCAGAAACAGCACGGCCTCGGCGATATCCTGCGGCTCACCAATGCGACGGTTGGCGGTCATGGCGCTACGCTGGCGTTCCACCTGCGGGTCGGCATAGAACGCCGCCGACAAGGGCGTGCGGATCAAGCCCGGGCACACGGCGTTGCTGCGCACACCCCGCGGCCCCCACTCCACGGCAAGCTGCCGCGACAGCATGCTCACGCCAGCCTTGGCCGCGCTGTAGGCACCGCTGTTGGGTTGCGGGTAATGGGCGGCAATCGAGGCTACATGCACGATGCGGCCCTGGCCGCGAGCCAGCATCGAGCGGCCGAAGGCCTGGGCACACAACAGGTAGCCGCTGAGGTTGACCGCCAGCACCTGGTTCCATTGCTCCAGGCTCAGCGTGTCCAGCGCGCCGGGGCGCAGCACGCTGGCATTGTTGACCAGCACATCGCAGCGCCCATGCAGTGCCTGCACCTGGGCAGCCGCTTGCCCCACGCTGGCCGGGTCGGCAATGTCACAGGCCAGGGCGCTGACTTCGCCCGTGCTGTGCTCACCCAAGGTGGCCGCCAGTTCGCGGCATTTGTCCAGGTCGCGGTCCAGCAGCACCACGTGGGCCTGCTGCTCCACCAAGGCTGCGGCCAGCGCGGCACCAATGCCGCCGGCGGCGCCGGTTACCACGCATACGGCCGAGTCCAGGCCCAGCCACTGAGAGGCAATCTTATTGTTGTTCATGCTGTTCTCCAGAGTGTCGCTTGTTCTGGACAACAGCCTATGGCCGGCAGGCCCATCGGCAGAATGGACAAAACCTGCAACCAGCCCCACATTCCCGTCATTTTTTCCTTTGTGCCCTGAAGCCTGCGTACAGCTGTGGCACAGTGATCAGGTACCGAACAGAACAATTACAACAACATGAACAAAATCCCCAATTACGCCCTGTACGGTGAAACCGCACAGCCGGTGTGGCACGAAGCCCTGCACGTGGAGCAGATTTCCCAGCGCTCTGGCGCACACAACTGGGAAATCGCCGCACACCGTCACGAAGGCTTGCTGCAGCTGCTGTACCTGCAAAGCGGTGGCGGTGAAGTGCTGTTCGACAGTGACCGGTTGCAGGTTCATGCGCCTTGCGTGGTGTATGTGCCGGCGCAAGTGGTGCATGGCTTTCATTGGGCCGGCCAGGTCGAGGGCCAGGTGATCACTGCCGCGCAACACCCGCTGGAGAGCATCGCCCAGGTGCTGGCGCCCAACCTGCTGGTGCAACTTCGCAAACCGCAGGTGGTCGCCCTACCGCAATGGGCCGCTGATGAAGACCCGTTGCTGCCACTGTGCCGGGCCCTGCGCGAGGAATACCACAACCGCGCCCGCGAGCATGTGGCCAGCAGCATGGCGCTATTGCTGACGCTGATGATCCAGGTGCTGCGCCATGAGCCGCACTTGCCCCAGGGTGAGCACCGACCGGTGTCCAGGCGCAGCCAGCAGTTGACCGCTTTTCGCGAGCTGGTGGACATGCACTACCGCGCGCACAGGCCACTGGCAGACTACGCCGCCGAACTGGGCATGACCCTGGCGACGTTGGGGCGGTTATGCCAGGAGCACCTGGGCATGACCCCCATGAACGTGATCAATGCCCGCCAGGTGCTGGAGGCCAAGCGCATGCTTGGGCATTCGAGCCTTAGTGTGAAAGAGATCGCCCACGAACTGGGGTTTGCCGATGTGGGGTATTTCAGCCGGTTCTTTCGCAAGCAGGCTGGGGTGAGCCCGAGTGCTTTCCGTGAAGGCCATTGACACCTGCAGGGCCGGCGCAGGAACGATCAAACAGCCAAGGCCCGCTGCACCTCGCCGACGGTGGTCGCCAGGCTGCTCAAGTGTAAATTCAACACCCGCTCCACCGGCGCCTGGTCCAGCGGCCAGTGCAAGGCAATGCTCCCGGCCAGGCGCCCTTCGGCGTGCACCGGCAAAGCAATGGCACGGATCAGGAACGGCAGGCGCACCGGGTACTCCCAGTGCCCCTCGGTCCGCTGACCAAAGCCCTTGTGGGCTTCTTCTTCGATATCGCGCAGCAACGTGTCGTCACCCAGCCGCGCATGGGCCGCCAGGCGCTGCACTTCGTCCTCCGCCAGCTCACCCAGGCAGGCCCGCCCCATCGCCGAATGGAACAGGCTGGCATGGTGCCCGACGATCTGGCAGGTGTGCGGGTAACGCTTGCGCAACACCTGGGGAATGGCGCTTTCCATCACTTCCAGCCGCTGGCCGTCGAAGCACGACAGGTCCGCTACCAGCCCAGTGCGTTCACTCAGCTCCAGCAGCATGGGCGCGGCGCTTTCCACCAGGCGCCGCTTGAAGCGCAACTGGCGGTCACCGAACAGGCGCCGCGCGCACAGCCGGTAGCGCCTGTCGCTCAGGCCACGGTACACCCAGCCTTGCTCCTGCAGGGTGGCAAGCATGCGCGACACCGTGGCCTTGGGCAGCGCCGTCAGGTAATGCAGTTCTTCCAGGCCCAGTGCCTGGTGTTCGCCCAGCAGGTCGACAATGGCCAGCGCCCGCTCCACCGAACGCACGCCGCCGCTGTCTGCCGTGATGCCCATGGGTATGACCTCCTTGTAGCGGGATGGTCAGGATAGCCAGCAAGAACCGCGCCTGCCCAGTGCTGTCATGAACCCTGCAGGCATTGTGGCGGGCAACGCTCCACCCAGCGGGTGAGCTGCTCATGGGCATACGCCAGCTGCAACACGGCATGGTCCGCCTGGGCCGGGCCTATGATTTGCAGGCCCATGGGCAGGCCGCCAGCATTGAACCCGACCGGCACGCTGATGCTCGGCAAGCCGGCCAGGGTTGGCCCGATCACCACCTCCATCCAACGGTGATAGGTGTCCATCGCCCGCCCGCCGACCGCCGTCGGCCATGGCTGGCGTGCATCGAAAGGGAACACCTGGGCCGAGGGCAACAGCAGGAAATCGTAACGTTCGAACAGCTTGGCCAAGGCGCGGTACCAATCGCTGCGGTCCAACGAGGCCTGGTACAGCGCCGCCGCACTCATCTGCAAGCCACCTTCCACCTCCCACTGGGCTTCGGGCTTGAGCAGTGCGCGCTTGGCTGGGTCGGCATAGGCCGCGCCGAGGTTGCCGTGCACCAGGAAGTGGCGATGGCTCAGCCAGCATTGCCACAAGCGTGCCAGGTCGAATGCCGGCTGGCAGGCCTCGACCTGGCAGCCCAGTTCGGCAAAGTCGGCCAGCGCCGACTCGCACAGGCTCATCACCCCGTCATCCATCGGCAGGTAACCGTTGTAGTCGCCCAGCCAGCCGACCCGCACACCTCGGAAGTCGCGCGGCAAGGCGTCGGTGAAATCGCGCCGGCCTTCGCTTAACGACAGCGGCACCCGCGCGTCGACGCCAGCCTGTATCGACAACAACCGCGCCACATCGACCACACTGCGGCCCATCGGCCCCTCGGTGGCCAGCTGCTGCACGAACAACTCCGGCGCCGGCCCATGCGGCACCCGGCCTTGTGACGGGCGCAGGCCGAACACGTTGTTGAACGCCGCCGGGTTGCGCAGCGAGCCCATCATGTCGCTGCCGTCGGCCACCGGCAGCAAGCGCATGGCCAGTGCCGCAGCCGCCCCGCCGCTGCTGCCACCGGCCACCCGCCCTGAGTCGTAGGCATTGGTAGTGGTGCCAAACAGGCTGTTGTAGGTTTGCGAGCCGAGGCCGAACTCAGGCACGTTGCTCTTGCCCACGATCAGCGCCCCGCTAGCCCGCACCCGCGCCACGCTGATCGCATCCTGCTCGGGCACCTGCTCGGCGAACAGCGGCGAACCCAGGGTGGTGCGCAGCCCGGCGGTGGCGGCCAGGTCCTTGATCGCCTGCGGCATGCCATGCATCCAGCCGCGCGAGTGGCCACGGGCACGTTCGCGGTCGCGCTCGTCGGCCTCGGCCAGCAGCACCTCGGCCGGGCGCAGCGATACCAGCGCATTGACCTGCGGGTTGAAGCGTTCGATATGCGCAAGGTAAGCCTGCATCACCTCCCGGCACGACAGCTGGCCGCCATGAATGGCCTGGGACAATGCCTCTGCATCGAGGGCAACGATGGGGTCGATGGCTAGCGGCTTCACGGTTTTACTCCAAGGTTGAAAGTGGCAGGCTGGCCCGCCCGGGGTGCTTCTTTCAGGCAGTAGGTAGCCAACAGCGTCAGCAGGCAGGCGAACAGCACGTAGAACGATGGCGCCACCGGGGTACCCAGCACTTTGCTCAGCCAGGTCACGATCAACGGGGCAAAGCCGCCGAACACCATTACCGCTACGTTATAGGCCACCGACACGCCAGTGGAACGCACCTCGACCGGGAACTGCTCGGCCAAGGCGGTAGGTGCCGGGCCAAAGAAGCCGCCAATGGCGGTGCACAGCAGCAGTTGCATGACCAGCAGCCGCTCCACGGAGGGCGCGGCGGCCACCCACACATACAGCGGGTAGACCATCACGAAGAACGCCAGGGTGAAGGCCATCAGCACCGGGCGCCGACCCAACCGGTCAGACAGCGCGCCAGACAACGGAATCACCACGGTCATCAGCCCGACCGCGAGCATCTGTACCAGCAGCACCTGGTCCAGCGGCAGCCCAAGGTTTTTGTGGGCGAAGGTCGGCATGTTCACCAGCACCACGTAGAACGACACCGTCGCGCCACAGGCCAGGCCCATCGACACCAGCAGGCTACGCCGATGTTCACGCAGTACCTGCCACAGGCTGGGCGACTGCCCCTTGGCCTGGCGGCGCGCCTCGACGAACTCCTCGGGCTCTTCCATATGCTTGCGAATCCACAGCCCCACCGGGCCGATCAGCAGGCCCAGCACGAAGGGAATACGCCAGCCCCAGCTGTCCAGCGCTTCAGGCGTGCACAGGTGAGTAACCAAGGCCACCATGGCCGCGCCGGAGAACACCGCCAGGCACTGCCCTACCAATTGCCACGAGCCATAAAGCCCCTTGCGGTGGGCCGGCGCGCTTTCCACCAGAAACGCCGTAGCGCTGGCATACTCGCCACCCGTGGCAAAGCCCTGCAGCATGCGCGCGACCACGATCAACAGCGGCGCCGCCATGCCGATGGCCAGGTAGTCGGGGGCAAAGGCGATCATCGCGATCGACACGGTCATCAGGCGGATGATCATCTGCATGGCCGCCTTGCGGCCCTTGCGATCGGAATACATGCCCAACAACACGCCACCCACCGGGCGCATGAAAAAGCCGACGCCGAAGGTGGCCAAGGCCATCAGCAGCGAAGCGTATTCATCGTCGGACGGGAAAAACTGCCGGGCAATGATGCTGGCCAAAAAGCCGTACACGATAAAGTCATACCATTCCAGGGCATTGCCGATAACGGCGGCGACCACTTGCCGGGTACGCGACACGCCGGTGCTCGAAGTCTGCATAGGGAACACTCCACACAATGATTGGGTGATCGCCCAGGCGCGGTCGCGCCCAGGTTCCAGCGGCAGTCGTCAAAAAAGGCCGATCAGGCGGGCGCGAGCCAGCGCTCTGCCAGCGCGCCCCAGTAGGCGGCGCCGGTCAGCAGAATGTCGTCGTTGAAGTCATAGGCCGGGTTGTGCACCATCGGCCGCGATACCCCATTGCCAATGAACAGGTAGGCGCCCGGGCAGCGCTGCAGCATCCAGGCGAAGTCTTCGCTGCCCATCAGCTTGCGGGTGTTGCCATCCACCGCCTCGGCACCGAGCAGCTCTACCCCTACCTGCGTGGCGAAGGCATTTTCCGCTGCATGGTTGACCAGCACCGGGTAAGCCGGGCGGTGTTCGATGCTGGCGCGGCAGCCAAAGCTTTCGGCCTGGCTGACGATGATCGCCCGCACCCGTTCCAGGGTCTGCGCCCGTACTTCGGCGTTCAGCGCGCGCAGGCTCAGGCGCAGTAGCGCCTGTTGCGGGATCACGTTGGCCGCTTCGCCAGCCTGCAACGCACCGACGGTGACCACCGCCGCCTCCTGCGCATCGATATTGCGCGCCACCACGGTTTGCAGCGCCATCACCACACTGGCCGCTGCCACCAGCGGGTCGACGGTCAGGTGCGGCATCGAGCCATGGCCGCCCACCCCGTCGAGGGTCACCGTGAGCAGGTCTTGCGAGGCCATCATCGGCCCCTCGCGAAAGCCAAGGTGCCCGGCCGGCAGCCCAGGCATGTTGTGCATGCCGAACAGTGCATCGCAGGGGAAGCGTTCCAGCAGACCGTCGGCCAGCATTGCCTCGGCGCCACCCTGGCTCTCTTCGGCCGGCTGGAAGATCAGCGTCAGCGTGCCGTCGAACTGCCGGGTCGCCGCCAGGTAGCGCGCCGCGCCCAGCAGCATGGTGGTGTGCCCGTCATGGCCACAGGCGTGCATGCAGCCTTGATGCTGGCTGCTGTAGGCCGCGCCCGTTGCTTCGTGGATGGGCAACGCGTCCATGTCGGCGCGCAGGCCCAGGCGGCGTGGGCTGCTGCCATTGCGCAGCACGCCGACCACTCCGGTTTTGCCGATGCCGGTGTGTACTTCATAGCCCCATTCCAGGAGCAGCCGGGCGACCAGCGCCGAAGTGCGGCTTTCTTCGAACCCCAGTTCCGGGTGGGCATGGATATCGTGACGGATCGCGTGCAGGTCGCTGGCCACATCGTTCAGCCAGGCCAGAATGTGCTGATGTCGGGACATGTAGAGTCTCCTCGCGCGGGTGGTTTCCCGTTCTTGTTGTTCGCCTTGAGGTCACGACGGGTGAGGCAGGTCGTGCTTGGCTGACAGATAAGCGCGAGTGACGAGGGATAACAAACGAATGTGGTTCCACCCAGCGGAACCAGTCGCGGAGGCGGGAAGTGGTGTGAGCAATGGAGTGGTCAAATTTCCGGGGCTTAGTAGCTGAAACACCGGGGCAGGTTGTCCACCCGCACCTCTTCGCTCAGCCGGTCCGACACGTCGTAGGCAAAGCTGTAGGTGGCGTTGTTCTCGTTGACCAGTGCGGTCAGGCGGACGGCCTTGTCGTACTCGTCCTGCTAACGCTCCACCTGGGCCAGGGTGTTCCACCACAGGTGCTTGGACTTGTCGGTCGCATCGATGATGGTGTGTGGCAGGCCGTCGTCGCTGTTCAGGTACTCGGTGATCTGGCCCAGTGCATCGATTTCGGCGAGCAGGTTGCCCTTGTCGTCGTAGCGTGCCTGCCAGGTGCTGCTATCCAGATAACTGACCTTGGTCACCAGCGTGGTCAGGTGGTGATAGTCATAGGCAGTCTTGCACCCCAACGGGTCGCCGTTATGATTTATCACGGCGGTCAGCTGGCCGTGTTCGTAGTAGAGATACTGCGCGAGTGTCTCGACCGCCTCATTGTTGACCAGCCGTTTGATGTCGGTCAGGCGCCCCTGCGGGTTGTCATAATGCAGGTGCGCACGGAGGCCGCCGGTAGCGCTTAACCTTGGGTTCCACCTTGAGTAGGTGTGGTTCATGGCTCGCACTAAATATTTTCGCAAAATAACTAAAAATTACGCCCGAAAGTTCTCGTTTGACTCTGAATTCTCCAAAAATATTGACATCCACGAATCCATTACATCCCAAACATCGATTCCTTTCGTAGGAGTATCTGGCTTTTCATGCCACCAAATAAACGCCTCACCCTTAAATGCCCCCTCACCTATAGCCAAGTAATCACCAGCCCCGCTAGAAAATACGCCTAACATATCGGGAAGCGCTGGATACTCTTCGTCACACAGGTCCTTTATTTGAACGAAATCCTCCAGTCTCGATGGACCCATGGTACAACCGATGTAAAAACCAAAGCCATTATGCAGCTTTGAGTAAAACTGCTTAAAATCCGCAGGCAGGTCAGGACAGTCATCTAAACTCGAACTTTCAATACCTACTGGAGCGCCCCCCATATAGAAGCACAAATCACCACCATCGACGTAAACATACATAAGATACGGCTTATCACTTACGGCCAAAACAGTGCCTAGCACGCACTTATCAAGCCACGCGCTTACCCATGGTAACTTTTCAGAAAAATCGACCCACTCCGCCGGGATATGTTTTTTTTCATCATCTAAAAAACCAAAGCCAAGCCACTGCTTGGGAAATTTTACTTCAAGGGGCACGTCACAAGATGCGAAATACACATCATAGCCATTTAACTCAGTCACAATACGCTGCTTTAAAGACTCAGACCAATTCATTCCCACCCTCCTTAACAGTTTGCCATTGACCAGCGTCTCCGCTCGCACCAGCCGGTTTTCGCAGTCATAGCTGAAATGCTGCAACTTGCTGTGCCCCGAGCGCTTCTCGATCAGGTTGCCCCACGGGTCGTAGCGGTACTCCTGATCGCGCCACTGCCTGATCCGGTTGTCCTTGACCTTGTCAAACTGCCGCGCAGAAGTCCAGGCGGTTCGCCGCCGCGTCATAACGAAACTCTTCACTGCCGATCAGTGAACCGGTATCGCGGCTGCGCAACTGGCCGTTGGCTTCGTACTCGTACTTGATCTCGCCATGCAGTTTGTCGAGCGTGCGCACCAGTTCTCCTGCTGGGTCGTACTGGTAACGCCGGTGGATCGGGTTATACGCGTGCTCCACCAGCAGCGACGTATTGATGCCGGTGTTGTGTACCTGGGAAAGCTTGTCAGCGGGTAGCGTCGAGGCAAACTGCCAGGCCTTGCGCCCCATGGTGTCATAACCAAAGCAACTGGTGAGCTTGCCCTGGGTGCGGTACACCTCGCGATGCAGGTCGTCACGCTCCATGTCGCTGATCACCTGGCCGTCCAGGTTCAACTGGTGCAGATGCCCGCTGCCGTAATACAGGTGGTTGACCTGACGGCCATCTGGCAGGGTCAGCGTGGTCAGGTTGCTGAGTGGGTCGTACGCATAGCCGAGCGTGCCGTCGGGCGTAATCTCTTGGGTCAGCCTGCCCAGCAGATCGTAGGCATATTCAAGCTTTTCCTCAGTCACCCCAAGCTGCTTGCCGACAGTGCTGGGCTTGCGCTCGATGCTCAATAAACGGTCGCCATCGTCATAGGTGAACTGCTGCTGGGTGTCGCGATTGAGCTTGCTGATCAAGCGGCCGATAGCATCGCGCTCGAACAGCGTGTGACGCTCTGGACCTTCAGCGTTTTCGCCATAGCCAATCTCATCCAGCCGCGTGAGGTGGCCGCCAACGTTGTAGCTGAAACGCCGGGTCAGGTTATCCACCCGCACCTCTTCGCTCAGCCGGTCCGACACGTCGTAGGCAAAGCTGTAGGTGGCGTTGTCTTCTTAGACCAGTGCGATCAGGCCCAAGGCATTGGCGAGTTTTCGGCTGTTGATGACAACGCTGGGTGAGACCTTGGTAATTGCCCCAGTAGAGGTCGCATCGAACTTAAAGCAAACGAGTCAACTAGAGTGGGAATACCCACCCCAGAATTCGGCCAAATCGAACATCAACACTGATCAAGCGAAAGCGAAAATTTTAACTTCATCAAGCAGACCTTTAATTGGCAATGGCTGCTCATCCTTTCTATCTCTAATCAAGACATACTCACCTTCGCCGGGAGAGATAATCTCAATGATTTCATCGGACCAATTAGTCACTTCAATAAAACCACTAGAAACTCCGTTAAGAGCGTCAATTTCCCTCAATAAATCTAGCCACTTGAGGAATGCCCCGGCCTCATCGGTACCACCACCGGTTTTGGGATTATCAAAATAAACCCGAAGTTTAGGGCAAGGCTGCCTCTGCCAATTTAATGTTGGCACGTAATGCAGACGCAACTCTTTGAACTCTTCAACAGTCTCGCGCCCGGAAAATTCGCACCTAAAGATTGGCAAGCATAAAAAAAGATCATCTCTAACCACCCCATCATTACCTTTCAGGTAACCATGGAAATTGCTAGGAACAACGATTACATGAGTGAAGCCTCTTTCAGATGAGCACAACTCAAATATTGAGGGAGATACTCGACTTACCTCTGGCGCAATAGAATTTAAAACATTGAGCGCTAGCGAATCTTTTATCTCGTCTTGAGAAACAACAATCAAATCTAGATCATCGGATGATTTTAACCAATAATTGTATGTATAATCCCGCATTTCATCCTGAAAAAAGCAAACGCCACCAACAAGATCTCTAACGGAATCGTATTCTTCAAGTAGATCATTTCGTGATATCATAGCAATATGCCTCACTCGTAGTTTGGACCAACGTCTTGCCTATATCTAACCCCGCTAGCCCCCATCTTGGCACCCTCGGAACTGTTAGCGGAGCGTAACTTCAGGCTCATATTGCCGGTATCATTATAGAAGTCATTTCTCTCAGCTCGAATTGAATTATAGCCGACTTCATTCCAATGCTCAACAACAGGTTTGTTATGCTCTATGGTCAACCTCGGGTCGTTCCTGTATACCTTATCACCATCCGCAGTCATTACTTTTCCAGCATGTTTTCCACTTTGGATTGTATTAGCATCTAAAACTTCTTCTTTTACACCTGCTCGATAGCCACTGGCGTATTCTGTCTTCCTATTAAGCCTGGCGCCATCTGTTGACTTTATAAATCTACCATCTGGCCCACGCACAGGCCTGGACATGGGTGGAGCTTCAACATCTGGCTTAGATCTAGGAACAATTTTTACATTTCCTAAGTTTGAGCCAAAGCCTTGGACTTTAATTTCATAGCGAGCATCAAACGCCTTCCCGCCCTTGGCGCCGATCCCCCCTCCAAGCAGAGCACCACCAAACGCCATCAACTTCTGGCCGTCGGAGCCCTCTCCAAACAACTCGCCGCCGGCCCAATGCCCTGCCATTCCACCCGCTATACCACCCACCAACCCTGCCACCACCAAAACAGGACTTGCCAGCACAAATGCACTTGCCAGTCCCACCCCCATCACTGCACGCTCCAGCCAGACAGGGACCTCCGGGTCAATGGCATCCGTCGTCTCGGTGCCCCCACCTATATATACATTGGGAGAGCCCGCACTTATTTTCGCATCGCAAACTGTTCTGTCACCTACTCGAGCCGCAGGCTGACCATTTATATATACCGAATCGCTGCCCTGAGCTAATATCTTAGGGATCCCGGGATGATCAGAGCACTCGGCATTATCCAGATGCGCCCTCGCAGCAGGTTTCCCATTTATATAAACGTTGCCCGACCCTGATCGTATTTGTCCCGTTTCACTACAGGCGAACGATAAGCTACCAATCAGTTGACCAATTCCAGCACCAGTAGCGGCTCCCGCGCCCACCATCGCAGCGAGGGCTACCGCCCCAAGCCCGCCGGTGCCAACCACAGCAATACCGATGAGCACTGCACCTGCACCAATCGCCAAACCAGCAAGTAATCCGCCTAAGGCGCTAGAGTGCTCGATTGGATCGTCTAATCTCGCGGCAGCCGCAGTCATGCCGACTCGACCTGTTGCGCATCCCCCTCTCTCGCAGGCGGAAGGCGCAATTGAAGACTATCAACTAAAGTATTGAAAGCACTACGCTCATCTTCTGTCATGCCTTTGGCATTGTTACTCGTACCGGTAATCTGCATGAGCAAAGGGCGCTTGTGCTCATCGTGATGCAGAAAAATCAGCTGTACTTGATGAACCGGTTGGCCTTGTTGCCGCCAGCGAAACTCTACACGCCGCGCCTCCAACCCAGCCACCTCTACCGGGGTAACCGGCTCGATCCACTGAACATGGGACAACGTCTTTTTCAATTCACCCAGCAGTTGTTGTGCAAGCGTCTCCAAGTCTGCATCCTGCTCCGCAGGCGAACGCCCAACAACGAGCGAGAACGGGCTTGGCCCTATATCCGTCAATGTAAAAACATGAAAAGTCTTGTCTTTTAAGTTCTCTGGACGAACGAAGCTCAATTCATTTGTAAGAAAGCGCTCCGGCGGAGGAGGTTCTACATTGAGAGCGCCCTCTTCCAGACGCTCACGTTCAACGCGCTCTTCGCGCTCGCGTCGCTCAGCTAATCGGTCGTAGATATTACCGCGCATGGGACCTTTCCTTGTCGCTAATCAAGACTTGTTCAGATTAATTATCGTGCTGCCTGCAACGTCCACAGTGATACCTGACAGGGTAATCGTGCCATCCGACTTCATCTCCAGCTTGCTGTTTCCGACCTCAAGCGTAATAGACGTTGCTGCCTTAATTTTCACCGCCCCTTGATCCACGGTCACAAAGTACGACCCCTCTTCCACCGCAATGCTGGTTTCCAGCTTGATCGTCTCGGAATGCTTACCTTCGACATTGATCGTTCGATTGCCACCCACCTTGAGACTCTCATCTGCCTCAACCTCGGTATCCAGGTTGCGCTCAGCATGCATGATGATTTGCTCGGCGCCGGCCTTGTCTTCGAAGCGGAAGAAGTTGGCATTCGACCCTTTGCCTTTGGTAGAGCGCGTCAGGAACCCACTCTGGGTCTTGTTCGCCGGCAGTGCCCACGGCGGGGTGTTGCTGCTGTTGTACAGGCTGCCCATGATCAACGGGCGGTCCGGGTTGCCGTCGAGGAACACCACCACCACTTCATCGCCCACACGCGGGATCTGGATGCTGCCGAAGCCGCCACTGGCGCCGGACTGGGCGACGCGTACCCAGCACGAACTGTGGTCGTTGTGCTGGCCTTTACGGTCCCAGTGAAACTGGATTTTCACCCGGCCCAGTTCGTCGGTGAATATCTCTTCGCCGGGTGGGCCAACGATGATGGCAGTCTGCGGGCCGGCGATGGTCGGCCGGGGAGTGCTCAGTTGCGGGCGGAACGGGATCTTCTTGCGCACGCAACTGAACGTGTTGAAATAGCTCGCCTGTTGGCCGCTGAGGTAGTTGTTGTGGCCTTCGCTTTCCACGCTCATCAGCAGGAACTGTCGGTCCTCCACGGCGCCTTGATCGTGGCTGTAGTGCTGCAGCAGTTCGAAGGTATAGCCGGGCTTCATGGCGCGGCAATTACTGGCGCCTTCGAACTTTTTGCCGCGCAGCTCCAGCGCTTCGATACGTAGGCGCAGCAGGGTTTCGCCTTCATCGTAGGTGCCGTGGGTGTACTGACCGGGGAAGTCGTAGATCTCGAAGTTCTCGACATCGCCCTGCTTGTTCACGCTGTTCAGCGCCACCGGCAGGCGGTTGTTGGGCTGGCGGTAATCGAAGGTCTGCGTGGCCATCTTGCCGGACTGCAGCTGGCGGTTGCCGCTCCACTGGGTGATGGAGTCGGCGGTCTCGGTAACCGAGGCGCTGTGGAAACGGATTTGCGGCTGCTCGGGGATGTCCACCAGTGTGCTGGAGTCATCGCAGATGATCATGGTGTGGCCTTCTGCGGTGTGCTCGAAGTAATAGAACATCCCCTCTTCCTCCAGCAGGCGCTGGACGAAATTGAAGTCGGTTTCGCGGTACTGGGTAATGTAGGTGTAGCGCTTCTGCGGGCGGGTCAGGCGGAACTCGTGGCGGGAGAAAGCCGGACACAGGGCGAATACTTCGGTGACCACTTCCTCGACCGTGTTGCCTTGGAAGATCCGCGTGTCGAAGCGGTTCTTCAGCATCGAAAACCAGGGGTTGAGGGTGGCGGTGTAACGGGCCATGCCGCCATCGCTGCCAATGCTGGCAAAGCGCGTAAGGTAACCGGTGATGTGGCGTGGAGCACCTTCGGCCAACTCGATCTCGATGCTCACGTGCTGGCCCATCATGGATTTAAGCGGCACGCCAGAGTCTTCGCAGATCAGCAGCAGTTCGTAGTTGAACGCCCGCGAAAGGCCCTCGACGCCCTTGAAGGTTTCCAGCAACAGTTCCTGCTCAGGGTTGGCCAGGTTGTGAAACTTGAACAGCCGGCGGTTCTGCGGCGATAGCAGCGCGGAGGCCAGTTCCATGATCATGCGAAATCTCCTTGAAAACAGGGCCAGCACGCGCTTGCGATGCTTAGCTACAACTTTGTTCATGCGGGATGCCAGGCAGGCGCACCGCGATTTCATGCGACCGACAGCACCCGAAAAAGTGCCGCGGCGCGTTGACAGAAACGCGACAACTGTCACGCTTTTGCACGTCAGGGCAATTTCCTGAGCCTGCCGTTATCGCTTCCCGTACAACAGTGCATCCAGTTCATCCACCTGCGGTGCGCGGTCGAACAGTTCCTGTGCCAGCTTCTGGATATGCTGCGACCAGGCGACCTTCTCCACCCACTCCGGTGGCATGCCTGACACACCGTACAGCGCGCCAGCCAGCTGGCCGGCTGTGGCCGCGACGCTGTCAGCATCATCGGCAAGGTTGGCGGCCAGAAGAATCGCGTCATGGAAGTTGTTGCTGTTCCATACAGCCCACAGGGCTGCCTCCAGCGTGTCGACCACATAACCAGAAGAGCGGATCTGATCGCGGCTCTTCTGTTTGTACTCGCCAGCATTGATGATCATCGGGCGCGGACGCAGCGAGCGCACCGCAGGTGCAAGGGTTTCTTCCTTGTCTGCACCGTTCAGTGCCAGATGCAGTTGTGCGGCGAGCAACTGGCAACAGTTCACCGCTTCATCGGCGTTATGGGTCACGCTGCTCTGCGTGACGCTTTCCCACCAACTCGCAGACAGTGAATGTCGACGAAAGATGGCCGTGGGCGCGAGGCGTATGATCGAGCCATTACCTGCAGTGGACGGGTCGTAGTTGCCTTGCCAACCGATGCCTTCGCGCAACCAGCCTTCAAGCGCGTTACGTGTAGCGTTGCCGATGTCGAAACAACGGCCATTGACACTGTTTTCCCCGTGTCGATACCAGCGCACCAAGGCATTTGCGTAGGTGGCGTAGTCGAACTTGCCCTGGCTTACATACGTATCCGCCAAGCAAAGCGCCATGCTAGTGTCATCGGTCCACTCGCCGGCAGCAAGCCTGAATGGCCCGCCACCGACCATGTCGTTCACATGCTCCCGGTCGCGCGGCAGGAACTCGAGCGTGGTGCCTACCGCATCGCCAATGGCCAGGCCCAGCAACGCGCCTTTGGCGCGGTCCAGTGCCTGTTCTGGCGTCAAGGTACAGGCCCTGGACTGCAACCAGCGCGGCTTGCTCGCCGGCTCTGCCGGGGCGTCTGCCTGCACGTTGTAGTCCATTCTCTGCTGCAACTGCCGAGAGGGCTCCGGTGACAGGTGCGCGTAGCGCTCCACGTAGTCCGACAACAATGCGTTTGGGCTTCTTAGATCGATCATGGGATTTCTTTGAGAATAAATTGAGTGACGGAGCCATTGTCGACCCTGTCGACAACATTGAAGCGCGTGCCTGGCCCAAACAATACCTCAGCTTCCCTGTGGCCAGACAGAAAGCTGATATCTTTGCCAGTCACGCCCTGCAAGGTCATCTTCACATTACCGTTGAATGCCAGGGCACGGTCTGCAGAAGTACTCAGGAACGCTGCATCACTGGTTGGCAGACCGACTTGCATCCTCGACATGACATCCTCCGGCAACGTAGTACCGCGGAAGGTATCCCCCAACGTGTAGGACGGTAGCTTTGCGAGGCCTTCGTTGGCATGCGTGACGAAGGCCTCCATCTGCGGGCTAAGCGGGGTCTGCCCGCGCAGCGCCGGGTTGATCCACTGATAGCCTTCGTTGGTGGTGTAGCCATGCAGCGCGCCGATCTGATCGTCCGTGAGCAAGGCTGAACGCTTAGGGTCGGTGAAGTCGGCGATGCGCCTGCCCGTGGATATCCAGCGGTCTGCAGTCTGACTACCCACGGCCTCTTGCAAAGACATGACTGCCGGTTTTGCTACAGGCTTCGGTGCCGAGGCTTTTTCCGGCTGACGAGAAGGCTGCAGCGGCTCAGGTTTCTTGAGGGGGGTGGGGCCCTTGATCTGCAGGTCTGGGTGAGCCAGCAGCTTGGCTTCGTTCTTGGCAAGCCAGGCACCAAACTGCTTATTGGCAATGTCGGCCTGCAGCTTGGCACTGCGCGTGGCAATGTTCTCCATGCTGCCCATGATGCCGGCCTTCATCTGTCCGCGCAGCAGGTAGGTGACGATGGCCATCAGTAACAACAACACCAGCTGTTCCTGCCCGCGGGCCAGCTGCCGCGCGGCGCGTTCGGTTCGCTCCTGGATAACGGCCACCGACCCTCCAGTAGGGTCCAGCCCGGCAGGCTTGACGCCTTCTTCGGCATTCCAGGCCGTAGCGATACCCTCCTGAAGAGTGGCCAGGCAAACCGGCAGCCCTTTGATGAAGTATTCGGCGATCGCCGACAGGCCCAACGCAAGAAGGATCAGGTTACCGACCTCCAGACCGATGCCCGCCCCTGCCACGGCGCCGGGCGCCGCGCCGACGCCAAAGGCCAAAGCACCGATCGCACCGCCTGCAGCAGAGCCCACGGCAATACTCCCACCGAGGATCATCGACACTTCCTTCACCAGTTGCAGCAGCACCGGCAAAATCTGTTCGATACCGATCGAAGCCCATTTGCGCTTGAGGTCTTCCTGGAAGATCGGATACGACATCGCCAGTGCCTGTTGCACATTGTCGATGCGATGGCCACCCAGGTAGCCATAGGCTTGGCCGGCGCCATCACTAACGCGCCGAGAGAAACCGTGCCAGCTGTCATTGGCGCTCTGCAGCCCCTGGTGGATGCTCTGGTTCACCGCGCTGAATTTCTGATCGAGGCTGCGCTCGATGTCACTCCAGCTAGGGACGTTAGCTAAAAGGTCCATTTTCTAGATCACAGTCCGTTGAAGAATGGCGTAATTGACACACACCTTGGCGAGCCTGAAGGAAACACAACTGAGCCAACTGATAGCGTATGCCTGCTACGCGAAGTCTGCCGCGTGAGCACCGATTCGAGGGCGTCCGTAATCATGTCAATGCATCCTGCATCAAGCTGGAAATCGCCCAATGAAAACGTGCTTGACAGAGGCTGTCAAATGATGGCCTTGCGCTATAGGGCCATGGAGCTAACGTCAAAATGCCTTTACCAAATGGCGTATTACGGGTTGTTGGAGCAGTAGACGCGTCCGCGATTAAGTAAGTCGGATTGTGTCCGTTGGGTTGGAGAACGCGTATTACGTGGCCATTCAGTCCGGTCGCGGCGTGAAGATCCAACGCCCCGATTGAATGTCGCCGCACAGCCTCGACAGCTATGAACGCCTCTCGCCTCTAGTTCAACAGGTTGACGGGCGATAGCATCCCTTCACAGGTGCCTCTAGCCACGCCATATTCCGTCGCACTGCCATCATTCCACCTTGCCTTGTCATCACCCCGCCAAGCACTCGGTCGCCGCAAAAAATGGGACCTGATTCACTTTTTGAAAGATATTTTTGCCGATAATTTTCATCGATCTCCGGCCCTACTCGCCCCCCAAATTTAGGGCTTGAGCCGCCGTTCCCCGCGCCCCGGCCCCATCGCCAATATCACAGCGCCATTATTGCGCCGCGTCACAATACGAGTAATAAATCGCCCCCTTCGCCGGAACTTCTTCCGCAGTGAGGTGCCCTACTCGGCATTGCTGGCAACACAATATTCATGTGCCAGCACTCAAATTTACCGCCGCCGAAGGCTCTATTTCAGGTCCGCGCCATTGGCGTTTCAGGACGATCAAGCAGGCACATGGACGATGCACCGATGACCCAGACATTCGATGTCGAAGCACTGATCAAGCTGCGTAGCCAGACGCGGGCGATCTCCGATGCGCTGAAGGCGCAGGCGGCGGATTACCTTGCCACCGTGGCGCCGCTGATCCGTCCGCAAACCCTGTTTGGCGAATACCTGCAAGGCGCCCAACGCAGCAGCGGGCGCGAAACCCAGGGCCATTTCCAGTCCCTGATCGAACTCTACGATCGCATCGGCTCGGCCGCGCCATTCCAATTGGTCAGCGAATTGGAAGTGCCGCTGAACCTGATCAGCACCACCCCCGAACTGTTCCCGCTGGAGTACGACAAGGCCCTCGCACAGAGCGGCCAGGTCATCCGCATCACCAGCCCGACACGCTGGGTGGTGGGCTTCCACACCTTCGAACTGGCGCGGTTTCGCAACGTCATCAAAGACCCCAACCGCAGCAGCGCCGAGCTGTACCGCTTCGTGGTGCACTACCTGGTGCTGTTCTACTGCCTGAGCAAGTCGCCAGGCCTTGGCCGGCTGTTCGAAGGCCTGCGCTACAGCCTGAGCTTCGAGCGCCTCAAGGGCTTTGGTGACTTGCCGTTCTGCGTCATCAGCTCGCCGGTGCGTTCGGAACTTCCCGACGATTCGGTCATCCGTAGCAGCACGCAAATTGCCGGCAACACCAGCTTCGAAGAGCTGGTGGGCCGCGACAACATTCTGGAAATGAACGACGACATCCGTCAGCGCCTGCTGCTGACGATCGAAGGCCTGTAACCCGCAACGCCCCTTACCGGGCCGCGCAATGATTCGCAGCGAACTGCTCGCACTGGAGAACACGATGGCGAAGAAGGAAAGCACTCAGCACAAACTCGACCGCGTCCGCGCGCCTCGGGTCCATATCACCTACGACGTGGACATCGGCGATGCCATCGAGAAAAAGGAGCTGCCCTTCGTCGTCGGCGTACTGGGCGACTTTTCCGGCAACCCGCTGGAGCCGCTGCCCAAGCTCAAGGACCGCAAGTTCGTCTTCATCGACCGCGACAATTTCAACGGTGTGCTCAAGGGCATCAAGCCACGCCTGACCTACCGCGTCGACAACACCCTGGCCAAGAACGGCACCCAGCTGGGCGTGGAGCTGAACTTCAACAGCCTCGAAGACTTCGAGCCACAGAACGTGGTCAAGCAGGTGGAACCACTGCGCAAGCTGCTGGAAGTGCGCAACAAGCTGGCCGACCTGCGCAACAAGATGGGCGGCAACGACAAGCTCGAAGAGCTGCTGATGGACGTGCTGCAAAACACCGAAAAGCTCAAGACCCTGGGCAAGGAATTCGGCCGTGAAGCCGAAGTGAAAGACCCATCCAGCAGCGATCGCGCCTGAGCAGGAGCCTTAACATGACCGACAAGCAAACCGCACCGCA
Source organism: Pseudomonas sp. NBRC 111132 (assembly GCF_001320565.1). Lineage (NCBI taxonomy): Bacteria > Pseudomonadati > Pseudomonadota > Gammaproteobacteria > Pseudomonadales > Pseudomonadaceae > Pseudomonas > Pseudomonas sp. NBRC 111132. The sequence goes on along the minus strand of NZ_BCBI01000013.1, from coordinate 83,388 downwards.
ACAGGCTGGCGAACTGGTCGAAGTGGAAAACTTCGCCCCACAGCCCTCGCTGCTGGACAGCATCATTTCGCAAAGCCGCGTGGCCCGTTCCGACACCGAACGCAACCGCACCCGCGACCTGATCGGCGAACTGGTGAACCAGGTGCTCGAAGGCGAGATGACCCCGAGCAAGGACCTGATCGCCGTGCTCGACTCGCGTATCGCCGAAATCGACGCGATGCTCTCCGAGCAGATGAACGAAATCATGCACGCTCGCGAGTTCCAGCAGCTGGAAGCCTCCTGGCGTGGCCTGAAGTACCAGGTAGACCAGACCGAAACCAGCACCACGCTGAAAATTCACCTGCTCAATGCCTCCAAGAAAGACCTGGTACGTGATCTGAAGGCTGCCAGCGAATTCGACCAGAGCGCACTGTTCAAGAAAGTCTACGAAGAAGAGTACGGCACTTTCGGTGGCGCGCCGTTCGGCATGCTGATCGGCGACTACGAATTCAACCGCAACCCCGAAGACATGTACCTGCTGGAAGAGATCTCGCACGTGGCCGCAGCGGCGCACGCGCCGTTCATCTCCGCCGCCTCCCCTGAACTGTTCGGCTGGGACTCGTTCACCGAGATGTCCGGCCCGCGAGACCTGGCGAAGATCTTCGACACCGTCGAATACGCCAAGTGGAAATCGTTCCGCGCATCGGAAGACTCTCGCTACGTCGGCCTCACCCTGCCCCATGTGCTTGGCCGCCTGCCGTATGGCCCCGATACCACGCCGGTGGAGGAATTCAACTTCGTCGAAAGCGTCGACGGCCGTGACCACAACAAATACCTGTGGATGAACGCCGCCTATGCCCTTGGCACCCGCGTCACCGATGCCTTCGCCCGCTACGGCTGGTGCGTAGCCATCCGCGGCGTGGAAGGGGGCGGCCTGGTCGAAGGCCTGCCGACCCACACCTTCAACACCGACGATGGCGAAATCGCCCTCAAGTGCCCGACCGAAATCGCCATTACCGACCGCCGCGAAAAAGAGCTGTCGGACCTGGGCTTCATCCCCCTGGTGCACTGCAAGGGCACCGATTATGCCGCATTCTTCGGCACCCAGTCGGCGCAGAAGCAAAAGCAGTACAACACCGACATCGCCAATGCCAACGCACGCCTGTCGGCCCAACTGCAATACATCTTCGCCACCTCGCGTATCGCCCACTACATGAAGGCGATCATGCGCGACAAGATCGGCAGTTTCGCCTCGCGCATGGACGTGGAGCGCTTCCTCAACCAGTGGCTGGCCAGCTATGTGCTGCTCGACGATACCGCCAGCCAGGAAGCCAAGGCCAAGTTCCCGCTGCGTGAGGCCCGCGCCGAGGTGTTCGAGGTGCCAGGCAAGCCAGGCGTGTACAAGGCCGTCACGTACCTGCGCCCGCACTACCAACTGGACGAACTGACCGCCTCGCTGCGGCTGGTCGCCGAGCTGCCACAAGGCGCGCGCGGCTGACAGCCCGCTGTGTACAGGGATGACACATGAGTAACCAGGCCCGCCTGCTGCCCTCGCTGCTCGACCGACTGCTGGACGACCGTCCCTATCAGTCGGCCGAGCCGGCCGCGCAGCGTACCTGCTCGCTGGCCGAGTACAAGGCCAGTATCGTCCGCGACCTGGAAGTGCTGGTGAATACCCGCCAATCGCTGGTCGCCGAGGCGCTCGACGGTTTCAGCCAACTCGGTGGTTCCATCCTTGAATACGGCATGCCTGACTTCATCAGCCGCAGCGTGCTCGACCCACACGATCGTCGCCTTATTCAGCAGCAGCTGGAGCGTGCGATAAGCACCGGCGACCGGCGCTTTCGCCGGGTCCGTGTGCAGCTCTTGGCCCAGCAGGACGGCCACCGCATGTTGACCTTCCGCGTGGACGCCGTGTTGCGTCTGCAGGACATCAGCCGCCAGGTGTCGTTCGACGCCGTGCTGCAGGTCAACACCCAGGAATACAAAGTGCAGAACCTCAACTGATGCTCGACGAACTGCTGCCCTACTACGAAAAGGAACTGTCGCACCTGCGCTTCCTCGGCCAGGAGTTTGCTGCGCAGTACCCGAAAATCGCTTCTCGTTTGCTGATCGAGGGCGACAACTGCGAGGACCCGCATACCGAGCGCCTGATCGAGGCGTTCTCGTTCCTTTCTGCGCGGGTGCACAAGAAGCTCGATGACGAGTTCCCGGAAATCGTCGAATCCTTCCTCGAGGTGCTGTACCCGCATTACCTGCGCCCGACCCCGTCCATGTCGATTGCCGAGTTGAGCCTGGGCAGGCATGAGAAAGTCACCGAGGCATACCACGTGGCGCGCCATACCGAAATGCATGCCAATGCCGTCGAGGGCGTGGTGTGCAAGTTCCGCACCTGTTACCCCGTAGAGCTGTGGCCGATTGCCGTGCAGCAGGCCTCGTTCGCCGAAATGGAACGCTCGGCATTCAACGGCCACAGCGCCGACCTGGTCGCACGCCTGCGTATCCGCCTGACCGCCACAGGTGATGCCCTGTTCGGGCAGATGGAAATGGACCGCCTGCGGTTTTTCCTCGACGGCGAAGCCACGCTGATGCTGCATCTATATGAGTTGCTGTTCAACAACCTGGCCAAGGCCACCCTGAGCTTCCACGACGAGGGCCGCAGCCGTGAAGTCGCGCTGCCAGCCGGTGCGCTAAATGCCGTGGGTTTTACCCGTGACGAAGGCCTGGTGGATTACTCCGAGCGCTCGTTCCTGGGCTACCGGCTGCTGCACGAGTATTTCACCTTCCCCGACAAATTCATGTTCTTCGACCTCAGTGGTTTTGCACGCATCCTGCAAGGCAAGGCTATCGAGCAGGTCGAGATCAATTTCTATTTTTCCGACTACGACCTCAGCGAGCGCCTGGCGCGGCTGACGCAGAACATCGGGCGCAACAATTTCAAGCTCAACTGCACGCCAATCATCAATCTGTTCCGCCAGCAGGCCGAGCCGATCAAGCTGACCCACACCCAGCACGAGTACCCGGTCACGCCTGATACCCGGCTGCACAACGCTGCCGAAGTGGTGTCAATCGACCGCGTGCGCCGGGTGCGCAAACTTGGCGGCATCGACCAGGTCACCACCTGCCTGCCGTTTTTCGAGCCCCGTGGCGAACAGGACCCGCACAGCAGCTTCTGGGTCGCCCGTCGGCGCAATCAGGGTGACGCCACGGCCATGAGCATCCGCGTGGTCGACCGTGACCTGGAGCTGATCGGCGCCAGCAGCGACACCCTCAGCATCGGCCTCACCTGCAGCAACCGCGATGTGCCGCTGATGCTGCCGTTCGGTGGCGAGCGTGGCGATTTCAACATTCCCGCCAACTCGGTAATCAAGGACATCCGCTGCCTGCGCAAGCCCACTGCCACCGTGCGCGTGCCCTTGGGAAAAGGCTTGATCTGGCGGCTGATCGCGCACCTGTCGCTGAACCATATGTCGCTGGTCAGCCAAGGCCGCGAAGTGCTGCTGGAACTGCTGTCGCTCTACAACTACCGCAACGTGTCGGCCATCCGCAAACAGATCAATGGCATCAAGGCCATCAGCAGCGAGCCAGTGGTTGCGCGCATCGGCCATCCGCGGCCGAATTTTGTGCGGGGCGTAGGCATTACCCTCACCCTCGACGAGCACCAATACACCGGCAGCGGCGTGTTCCTGTTCGGCATGGTGCTGGACCACTTCTTCGGCCAGTACTGCTCGATGAACAGCTTCACCCAACTGACCCTGCGTACCCAACAACGAGAAAAGAGAATCGTCCAATGGCCAGCACGCACTGGCGATCAGCCCCTGGTCTGATCGATCAGGCCCGAGCCGAGCCGCACCGATTCGAATTCTTTCAATTGGTGCGCCTGCTCCGCCTGCACTACAGCCGCACCGGTCGCATGGACCTGGCAACCCGGCCCCATGAAGACCCGCTGCGTTTCCGCACCCAGTTGTCGCTGGCATTTCCGGCCAGCGAGGTCAGCGACCTGCACTTTGAGCGCGAAGGCAAGCTATCGCCGGCTGGCCTGCCACTGTCGGAAGTGCAGGTTACCTTCATGGGCCTGGTCGGGCCGTCGGGCGTGCTGCCGCGCCCGTATACCGAGTTGCTGCTCGAGCGCCATGTGCAATACCGCGACGATGCCGCCCATGCGTTTCTCGACATCTTCTCGCACCGTATGACCACGCTGTTCTACGAGGCCTGGCAAAAATACAAGTTCCATATCGAGCACGAGCGCAATGGCACCTCGGGTTTCGATGGCTACCTGCTCAACCTGGCGGGCTTCGGGCCGCGCGCGCAAAAACTGAAGTTCGAAGAACAACCGTCAGTATTGCGTCGTGAGCTGTTCAGCTATTTTGCCGGCCTGCTCAGCCAGAAGCCGCGCAATGCGCTGAACCTCGAACGGATGCTCGGCTTCTATTTCTCGTTGCCGATCCACGTCAAGCAGTTCGCCGGTCGTTGGTTGCACCTGCCGCCTGAACAGCGCACCCAGCTTGGGCGGCGCAACGCCCAGCTCGGCCAAAGCGCCGTAGCGGGCAAGCGAACCTGGGATTACCAATCGTGCATTCGCATCGAGCTGGGCCCACTGAGCCTGGCCGATTACCAGCGTTTTCAGCCGGGCACCGAGTGCTATCGCAAGCTGGTCGAGTTGGTGCGCTTCTATATAGGTGCCGGGCTGGACTTCGAAATCGCCCCGCGCCTCAAGCGCGAGGCAGTGCCACGCGCCCAGCTCGGCCGCAAAGGCAATGTCGCCTTGGGCTGGATGGGCTGGCTCAAACGCCCTGGCCGTGACGCGGAGCCTTCGCGTTGCGCCGTTTTCCACATTCCTTACGATGGGGTCGCCTTGTGAACCTGAAGTCTCTGTTCGCCAAGCTAAACGAAACCAGCCGCACGGCCACCGAAAGCGCGGCGGCCCTGTGCCTGTCGGAGCATCACTACGATGTCGAGGTTGAGCACCTGCTGCTGCAACTGCTCGACAGCAGTGACAATGACCTGGCACCGATCCTGCGCCACTATGAGGTCGTCACCGAGCGCCTGCAGGCGCAACTGGTCACCGCCCTGGGCACCTTCAAGAAAGGCAATACCCGTACCCCAGCGCTGTCGCCGCACATCACCCGCATGATCGAGCAGGCCTGGTTGCTGGCATCGATCGAGTATGGCGTTGGCCAAGTACGCAGCGGCCACTTGCTGCAAGCCCTGCTTGATGATGCCGAACTGCGCCGAGTGGTGATGGCTTCGGCACCGGAGCTGGAAAAGATCAATGCCAATGACCTACGCCTGAACCTTGCCGCACTGGTCGAAGGTAGCGCCGAGTCGCGGCAGGCCAGCCCCCTGGCCAGCCCCGCAGCACCGATTGCCAGCAGCACTAAAGCTGGGGGCAAGACCCCAGCGCTGGACCAGTACACCGTCAACCTTACCCAAAGTGCCCGCGAAGGCCGCATTGACCCAGTCCTGGGCCGCGAGTTCGAAGTGCGGCAAATGGTCGACATCCTCACCCGTCGCCGGCAAAACAACCCGATTCTCACCGGTGAAGCCGGGGTCGGCAAAACCGCCGTGGTCGAGGGCCTGGCCCTGAGAATCGCCCAGGGCGATGTACCAGCGGTGCTCAAGGATGTGGCCCTGCACACCCTTGACCTGGGCCTGCTGCAGGCGGGCGCCGGGGTAAAGGGCGAGTTCGAAAACCGCCTGAAAGCGGTCATCGAAGAGGTCAAGCGCAGCCTGCACCCAGTCATCCTGTTCATCGACGAAGCCCACACCCTGATCGGTTCTGGCGGCCAGGCCGGGCAGAACGATGCCGCCAACCTGCTCAAGCCGGCCCTTGCCCGTGGCGAACTGCGCACCATCGCCGCCACCACCTGGGCCGAATACAAGAAGTACTTCGAGAAAGACGCCGCCCTCGCCCGCCGCTTCCAGGTAGTAAAGGTCGAAGAACCTGATGAAGAAAAGGCCATTCACATGCTGCGCGGGCTACTGGGCAAGATGCGCGAGCACCACAAGGTGGCGGTGATGGACGAAGCGCTGGTACAAGCGGTGCGCCTGTCCAACCGCTACATCACCGGCCGCCAGCTGCCCGACAAAGCCGTTAGCGTGCTCGACACCGCCTGCGCCCGCATCGCCCTGGCGCAGTCGTCGCAGCCAGGCTTGCTGGAAGACTGCCGTCGGCAGATCGACAACCTGCAGGCAGAAATCGCCGTTCTTGGCCACGAAGCGGGCAAAGGCCATGACCATGCCCGTCGCCTAGGCGAGCTGCAGGCCGCGTTGCAGACCGAACAGCAGCGCGAGCAGCAGCTCAACGCGCAGTGGCAACAGGAGCTGGAACTGGTCGAGCAACTCAAGGCACTGGATGCCGCCAACGACACCGACGCCGAGCAGCTCAATACCCTGCGCGCCGAACTGGCCCGTGTGCAAGGTGACCAGCCACTGGTCCACGCCCTGGTCGACAGCGGCGCCATTGCCCAGGTCATCAGCGGCTGGACCGGCATCCCGCTGGGCAAGATGCTGCGCGACGAAATCGATACCGTACAGCGCCTGCCGGCCCTGCTGGGTGAGCGCGTACTGGGCCAGGACCATGCCCTGCAGGAAATCGGCAAACGCATCAAGATTTCCCGCGCGCGCATGGAAGACCCCAACAAACCCATCGGCGTGTTCCTGCTGCTCGGCCCCAGCGGCGTCGGCAAGACCGAAACTGCCCTGGCCCTGGCCGATACGCTGTACGGCGGCGAGCGCAACCTGATCACCATCAACATGTCCGAGTACCAGGAGGCTCACACCGTGTCGAGCCTCAAAGGCTCGCCCCCCGGCTACGTCGGTTACGGCGAAGGCGGCGTGCTGACCGAGGCGGTACGCCGCAAACCCTACAGCGTGGTGCTGCTGGACGAGGTGGAAAAAGCCCACCCCGACGTACTCGAACTGTTTTTCCAGGTCTTCGACAAGGGCGTGCTGGACGACGGTGAAGGCCGCGAGATCAACTTCCGCAACACAGTGATCATCCTCACCTCCAACACCGGCACCGAACGCATTATGCAAACCTGCCTGAATGCAACCGAGCTGCCAACGCCAGAGGCCATCGTCGAAGGCCTGCGCAACGAGCTCAACCAAGTGTTCAAGCCGGCGTTTCTCGGCCGCCTGAACATCGTGCCGTTCTACCCGGTGCAGGACCAGATCCTCGAGCGCATCGTCGCCCTCAAGCTCGAGCGTATCGCCAAGCGCTTCGCCCGCAACCACCAGGCCGAGTTGGGCTACGACGAGGCGCTGGTCAAAGCCATCGCCGCCCGTTGCACCGAGGTCGACAGCGGCGCACGCAACATCGACAACATCCTGTCGCAAACCCTGATGCCCGAGCTCGCCCAGCGTGTGCTCGAACGCATGGCCCAGGACACACCGTTCGAGCGCCTTGTGATCGAACTGGGCAGCGATGGCGATTTCGCCTATCGCCTGGCCTGACCAGTACCCGGAGGTTTAGCCGTCATGCAACACAAGCACATCGCCTTCAAGCGCCTGACCACCGCCGCCCTGCTGCTGGCGCTGGCGGGCTGCGGGGTCACCGACCGTATCGGCAAACGCATGGAGGACAGCTGGGCGGCCGACATGCTGGCTGACAGCGAGAAGGTCATCCTGACCTCCGACGGCGGCAACCAGCTCAACCCCGATACCGAGGGCAAGCCGCTGTCGGTGGTGATGCGCGTGTACCAGCTGACCGACCTTGAGCGCTTCGCCGCAACCGATGCCGAAACCCTGTGGGATACCCCGGAAAAGGCACTGGGCAATACCCTGGTGGAAGCCCGCGAGATCACCCTGCTACCGGGCATTGGCCAGATCGACCAGTGGCCTCTGGCCAATAGCGCTCGCTACGTCGGCGTGGCGGCGTTCTTCCGTGATGAACAAGGCGCACGCTGGAAAGTCGCCTTCGACGCAAACTCGCTGCGCAAGGACGGCATCTGGTTCTCATCCGACGGGCTGCGGGTACTGGTGGATAAAACCGAAATCAGTGCCATGCGGGGCGTGGATGTGCTGAACAAACCCCCGACTGCCGACCAGCTCGCGGCGGCGCAGAAGGCCAAGGATGCCGCCCCGACGCTCACCGACAAGGTGCAGGACGCGGTCATCCAAAAAGCCAGCGACGCCGCCAGCCAGTCGGCCAGCAACGCCATGGATTCAACCTTCAACTCTTTAGTGGATAGCGTCAAATGAGCAAGCAGAGCCGGGTGATGTGGTCGGAAGGCATGTTCCTGCTGCCCCAGCACTTCCAGTACCAGGACGAGTTCCACCAGCACCAGTTGGCTGAGGCGACCCTGCGCAGTACTCCTTTCCATTGGGGTGTACAGGCGCTGCAGGTGGACGAAGACGCCCTGGCCAACGGTTCGCTGCAGCTCAAGCGCCTGAAGCTGGTGTTCCCTGATGGCAGCCTGTACGACGCTCCGCAGCACGATCCGCTGCCGGCCGCGCGTGACCTCAAGGACCTGCTCAAGGCCAACGACCTGAAGGTTTATGCCGCGCTCAAGCTGCCCGAGCCATTCGGCCTCAATTACGTCGAGGATGGCCACGAGCACAAGGCCGCACGGCGCTTTCGCAAGCAGTTCGACACCCTGCCCGACCTTAATGAAGGTGAGCTGGAGAACGAGATCACCAGCCTGCGCCTGAACGTGGTCATGCTGGTCGACGGCGACAGCCTCGATGGCTACAGCTACTGCCCGCTGGCGAAGCTGACACGCAACAGCATGGGCGGCTTCAACCTCGACCCGCATTTCGTCCACCCTACCCTGCACCTGGGCAGCCACGAAACCATCGCCAGCCTCGGCAAACGCCTGCTCGGTGCCCTGCAGGCCAAGAGCAAGGCGCTGTCCGGCCGACGCCGCGAGCGCGCCGACCAGATCGCCGAGTTCGGCTCCAGCGACGTCACCTTGTTCTGGCTGTTGAACACGGTCAACCGTGCCCACCCGCAATTGGCGCATCTGCTGGCCCATCCGCGCCTGCACCCGGAGCGCCTGTACCTGTTCCTCGTCGACCTGGCCGGCGGGCTCCTGACCTTCACCCTGGACACCCAGCTCAGCGACATCCCCGAGTACGACCACCAGGACCCTGCGGCATCGCTGGTGAAACTGGACGAAATGATCCGCGTAATGCTCGACAACGTGGTGCCCAACCAGTGCATCGTCATCAACCTGACCCAGACCAAACCGTCCCATTGGCAAGGCCAGCTGCACGACCCACGCCTGGCCGAAGCCGACTTCTATATTGCCGTGCACGCCGACATGCCCGGTGCCAGCCTGCTGGAACTGGTGCCCCGAGCGTTCAAGGTCGGCTCGCCGGAAGACATCGAGGTGGTGGTCAACAGCGCCATGCCTGGCGTCACCCTCAATCATGCCGCGCGGTTACCGAACGCGATTCCGGTGCGCCTGGATAACCAGTATTTCGCCATCGAGCCGCACGGCACTGTGTATGAGCGAATGATCAATGCCCAGGCCATCTGCTTCTATGCGCCCAGCGCCTTTACCAACCTCAAGCTTGAACTGATGGCGGTGCTCAAATGACCGAAGCCGTACTGCAACAGGGCGCCGTCGCGGCCGCCAACGACAAACCGACGCTCAAGGACCTGGTCCAGGACTTCATCAGCATGGCGCTGATCGTACGTCGCGGCCGCCAGGTCACCTCGGTGCCGGCCTTCGAGGGCAGCGTAGAACGCTTCTTCGCCAACCTGGAGCGGGATGCCCGCGCGGCCAACTACAGCGTCGAGCAGGTCAAGGACACTCAGTACGCGCTGTGCGCGTTCCTTGATGAAAGCGTGCTGCGCTCAGGCGACAACGCGCTGCGTCGGCATTTTGAGCTGCAGCCGTTGCAGTTCCGCTATTTCGGTGTGCACCTGGCCGGGGAAGGTTTCTTCGAAAAAGTCCAAGCGCTGCGTGCTGACACCAAGCAAAACGTCGATGTGCTCGAGGTCTACCACCTGTGCCTGGCCCTGGGCTTCGAGGGCAAGTTCAGCCTTGGCCAGAAAGACCAGCTGCGTTACCTGGCCAATACCCTGGGCCAGGACATTGCCCGCTACCGCAAGGCGCCCAAAGCGCTGTCACCGGACTGGGCACTGCCCGACCAGGTGTCGCAGATGCTGCGCCATGAAGTGCCGCTGTGGGTGTATCTGGCGCTGATCGCGCTGGTCTGCGTCGCCGTGTACCTGACGCTTGACTGGTTGCTGGACAAGGACGTTGCCGCCCTGTCCGAACAAATCCGCCAGCTGTTCAGTGCCTGAGCACACATCAGGTAGCCGAGTCAGGAAGACATGAAAACATTACTGCGTCTGTTGAAGAGTTTCTGGGTGCTGCTGCCATTGCTGTGGCTGGCGAGCCTGTTGATTGGCTGGCTGGTCGCGCCGCTGGTGCCGTGGCTGCGTCATCACGTACCTGAAGCGCTGGCCATCATCAGTGCCTGCTTCCTGCTGGTGATCGTGCTGCGCCAGTACCAGCGCATCCGCGCCGAGCACAACCTGGAGAACCTGCTGCAAATCGAAGTCGACCGCTCGTGGAACGCCACGGGTGAGTTCCGAGACCAACAGGTATTGCGCGAGCGCCTGAAGCACGCCATCGCCATGCTGCGCACCGATCGCTCAGCCGGTGGCGGCGGCAAGGCGGCGCTGTCCGACCTGCCCTGGTACCTGGTGGTGGGCATGTCCGCTGCCGGCAAGACCTCGCTGCTGACCCATTCCGGTCTGTCGGCCAGCATCGCCACGGCCAACGACAGTGAAAGCGGTACCCAGCATTGTGACTGGTACTTCAGCCCCGACGCCGTAATGATCGACACCGCCGGGCGCTACTTGCGCGACGACCAGTCAGCCAGTGAGTTCTCGGCCTTCCTGCGCATGTTGCGCAAGCAACGCGGCAAGGCGGCGATCAATGGCTTGGTGCTGGTGGTCAGCCTGCCCGAGCTGCTGGCGGCCAACAGCGATGAGCGCAATGCCCTGGCGGCGCAGCTGGTGGCACGGGTAGAAGAATACGCCGAATGCCTCGACGCCAACCCGCCGGTCTACCTGATGCTGAGCAAGACCGACCAGTTACCGGGCTTCAGCCAGGCATTCGACGGCCTCGACCTGCATGAGCGCCAGCAACCGCTGGGCATGACCTTTGGCCTGTCGGAAATCCGCAACAGTGGCCTGCACGCCGTGCTGCAGACGCGCCTGAAGAACTTGCAGGGTCACGTTCGCCAGCACGTCGATGCGCAGATGATCGCCCTCGGCGCCGAGGCCGACAGTGCGCTGTTGAACTTCCCGCAGTACTTCGCCGCCCTCAGCGATGTACTCGAGCAATTCCTCGACCACTTCACGCGTGGCCATCGCGGCGGGACCCCGCTGCTGCTGCGTGGCCTGTACTTCACCAGTGCGCTGCAGACCGGGCAGCAGCTGGGACAAGTCTATGAAGACGTCATCGCCGACGAGTTCGCCTTGCAAGCGGCCTACGATGAGCCTGCCGAACGTGCTGGCAAGCCCGTGGGCAACCGCAGCTACTTCATCACCGACACCTTCCGCCAGGTGATATTCCCGGACCGCGACCTGACCTTGTACCAGTCACGCCTGGGCCGGCAGGCCACGTTCAGCCCGCTGTTACTGGGCCTGGCCGTTGCCACGGGTGTCCTGTTCATCGGCTGGCAGGCATTGTCGTTCATCAACAACCGGCAGTGGCTCGATGGCTTGCGCGGGCAACTGGCGCAGATCGAACATGCGCAGGATCGCGAGCAACTGCTGGCCGCAGGCAAGGGCCTGGAAGTGCTGCGCGAACAGATGGCGGTAGTCGAAGCCCATCGCCTGCAAGGCGTCCCCCTGCTGTTGGCTGCTGGCCTTTACCACGGTGAAGCAGTCCATCAGGTGAGCAGTGCCGCATACCTGGCGCAATTGCGCAGCCAGGCGCTTGAGCCGATCACCCGCAGCCTGCAAGTGCAGATGCGCGCGTTCAACACATTCGCCAACGGCATCAACCAGGAACTGGAGTTCACCCCAGCGCCGCTGCCTAAAAAACGCAACGGCAAGCCTCTCGCCCCTGCCTTGGCCGCCAAGGCCACAGCAGCCAACACCCGCCTGGGTGGCTACGCCGCCAAGGTCAACCTGGCCACCGCCAGCGATGCCGCCGAGCTGTCCGCCACCACCGGTGGCCTGTCGTTGTCCGAAGAAATGCTCGGCCGACTTGACGAACAGCAGGTGGCCTCGATCATCGACGCCTACAACACGCTCAAGCTGTACCTGCTGCTGACCGAGCCCCAGATACATCCAGATCCGGCCTTCGTCGCTGCCAGCCTGCCCCAGGCCTGGACAGGTGCAGCCGCTGAAGGGGCCCCGGCCGACGCCGGGGTAATCGAAGAAAACGCACCGCTTTACGTGCAGTTGCTGGAGCAAGGCCAGGCGCCGGCACTGCCGCGCAACGAGCAACTTATCAACGAGACCCGGCAGAACCTCAAGGCATTCATGATCTCCAGCTCGCTGGTCGATCGTGAATACCTGCGCCTGCAACTTGAGTCGAGCCGCCAGTTCCCGACGTTGAGCCTCAACGACCTGGTGCCGCAACCGGGCCGTGCGCTGCTGTACGGGTCCGCTGGCGTGCCAGCAATCTACACGCGCCAGGGCTGGGACACCTTCGTCAAGCCCGAACTGATCAAGCTGGTGTCGGGCAACCTGCGCAACGAGTCGGACTGGGTGCTGGACGGTGAAGGCGGCGACGCGCTCGTGCAAAAAGCCAACTTCGTGCGCGAGTTCATGACCCGCTACAAGCGCGACTACACCCAGGCCTGGTACAAGATGGTCAGCAGCGTCGGTGTGCGCCACTTCACCGACCTGGCCTCGGCCACCGAGCAACTGGGCCTGCTCAGTGACGTGCAGAACTCGCCTGTGAAAAACCTGCTGGCGGCGGTCAATGACAACACCCAGTGGGACCTGCCGACCAAGCACGCGATCCCGGCCCCTGGCGCCGCTCGCGATGACGGTTTCTGGAGCAAGGTCACAGGCTTGTTCGACACCGAGAACGCCCTGCCCACCAGCGTCGCCCCGGCCTTGCCGGCGGTGGACGACGGCAGCCTGGCCAAACGTTTCGAGCCGGTGGCGCGAGTGTTTGCGCAAAACAACGCCGAAGGCGCCGACAGCACCATCATGGACCGCTACCTGGCCGCCTTGCGCAAGCTCAAGGTACGCATGAACAACATCCAGCGTTCGCAGGATGTGGGCAAAAGCAGCAAGCAGCTGATCAGCGAAACCTTGGAAGGCCAGCCAAGCGAAGTCACCACCGTACGCAACTATGTGGAGAGCAGCGTCGACACCAGCCAGGACGGCTTGTCCCGCTCACTGCAGGGGCTGTTCAGCCTGCCCATCCAGTACGCCTGGGCGACCCTGCGTGACCCGGCCGGCCAGCAGATCGCCAAGGCCTGGGCGCAACAGATTGCCAAACCGTGGGAACAGGTCATGGCGCACCGTTACCCGATTGCCGGCGGCAGCAACAATGAAGCGTCGGTGAAAGACCTGCAACGCTTCGTCGACCCGGACAGCGGCCTGCTGCCCGCCTTCAAACGTAACGAAATCGGCAACCTGGCCGGCGGTGAGGGCCTGGGTGTGGGCGACAGCAAGGGGCCAGCGCTGGTCAACCCTGGCATGCTCAACAGCATCGACAAGGCCAGCTCGGTGGGCCAGGTGATCGCCAGCCTGTCTGACCGTGACAACGGCTTCGAGATCATGCTGGAGCCGTCGGCCAACTTCACCGACATCGTGTTCACCCTCGACGGCCAGGAGCAGCACTACCGCAACGGCCGTAGCAGCTGGAACCGCTTCGCCTGGCCGGGCACCAACAACGCACCTGGCGCACGCCTGGACGTAGTGACCCTGAGCGGTGCGCGGGTGACCGTGTTCGACTTCCCGGGGCGCTGGGGCTTGCTGCGTATGAACGAAAGCGCCCGCGTAGACGACCTGGATGGCATTCAGCAACGCTTCAGCTGGAACACCGCCAGTGGTCGCGTGAGCCTTGTGGTGCGCAACTTTGGCGGGGTCAAGCTGACCGACCTGGGTGACGTCAAGGCGCTGAGCGCCCTGAACGACAGGGGCGGCCAATGATCGGTTGTTTCGGCAAGCTACCGTCGAGCGCGGACTTCGTCAGCCTGCATGGCGCGGCGGAGGAAGTCTGCGAGTTCGACGCCTGGTTGCAGTCATCGCTGGCGGCCATGCGCCACTGCGATGACTGGCAGGCGTTGTTCGACGCGCTGCCGGTATGTTTCTTCAACTACCGCGCACGCAACGGCAACTGGCTGCTGGGTGGCCTGCTCAGCTCGCGCGATGCCAGTCAACGGCGCTACCCGTTTTTCATCTTCCAGTTGCTAAAGGGTGAAGCAGGCACTGCACAGGTCAACCCGTACACCCTTGGCGAGCTGTTCAGCGCACAGATCAAGCCATTGCTGCACCAGGCCGTGCAAGGCGCTGGCAGCGCCAGCCTGTTCGAGCGGATCAAGGCCTTGCGCCCGCTACAGGGCCAGGACCTTGACCTGTTCCGCCGCGTGCACACCAAGTTTCTCCACGATTACAGCCTGACTGATGTCGCCCGAGCCCTACACGGTTCCTGGCCAAATTTCGACAGCGCCACCGCCCTGGCCCAGCTGCAGATCAGCCGGGCCGCGCTGCATGGCGATTTTGCAGGCGGTATCGAGTTGCCGCTGCCGGCCGAACGTGGCCTTAAAAACCCTACGGCCGACCTTTGGCTGACCTGGCTCACCCGCATGAGCCGGCAACCCGACGTGCCGGCGGTAAGCCTGCTGGTCGACGATTTCATGCACCCGCGGCTGTACTGCTTCCCGTCGCGCCACGCCAACAGCGCCTACCGCCTGCTCAGTGAATGCGCCGACACACATCAGCACCTGAAGCTGCTCAACCCGCTACCAGGCGCACCACGGCAACACGATTACGACCGACCTCTTGAACACGTCATCGACCAGTTCGTCGATGCACTGGATGCGACGCCTGTATGAACAAGATCAAGTACTACTGCCTGCGCTACCAACCCTACCTGCTGGGTGTGGCATTCTTCCTGGCGATCTTCCTGGTCTGGGCCATCGGCCGTGCATTGGGCTTTGCCTCGCTGCACAGCTTGCTGGCGGGTATCGGTGCGTTTCTGCTGCTGTCGGCGGGCTATGTACTGTTGCTGTACCGCGGTGCTGGCCAGCACCACAACCTCGAAGGCCTGCTGCGCGACGACGCCGACCAGGCCGTACTCAGCGCCACCCCGGCCGACCGGGAAGAGGTCAGCCTGTTGCGCGAGCGCCTGCTGCAGAGCATCGAGCGCCTGCACAGCAACAAAGCGCGCGGCGCCTCGGCCAAGGACGCGCTGTATGCCCTGCCCTGGTACCTGGTGATCGGCCAGCCGGCCGCGGGCAAGAGCACGATGATTCTGCAGTCGGGCCTGAACTTCCCCTACGCCGAGCGCGAAGGCGCACGGGTCGCAGGCCTGGGCGGCACGCGCAACTGCGACTGGTTCTTCAGCTCCGAAGCGGTGCTGCTGGACACCGCCGGGCGCTACATGAACAGCCCCGAAGAAGCCGGCAAGTGGCGTGGCTTCTTGCAACTGCTGCGCCAGCACCGCCAGCGCCGCCCGCTCAACGGTTTGATCGTCAGCGTCAGCATCGCCGACATCCTGCATGGCTCGGCCGAGGACCAGGAGCGCGTGGCCAAACGCCTGCGCGAACGCATCCAGGAAAGCTGCGCACTGCTCGAAGTGCGCCTGCCCATCTATCTGGTCTTCACAAAGTGCGATCTGATCCCCGGTTTCACGCCGTTCTATCGCCAGCTGGACGACGCTGCGCGTGGTGAAGTGATGGGCAAAACCTTCTCGCACAAGGGTTACGAGCAGGCCGACTGGGGCCAGCGCTTTGGCAACGCGATGGACGAGCTGGCCAGTTACTGGCGACAGGTGGCTGGCCAACAATTGGTACACCAGGACATTCAGGTCACTCGGCAGAACAACGCGGCCTATCGCTTCCCGCTGGAGCTGGCCGCGCTCAAGCCGCGCCTGCAGCAATTCGTCGACAGCCTGTTGCGTGCCAACCCCTACCAGAATGCAGAGTTGCTGCGCGGGTTCTATTTCACCGCTGCGCTGCAAGCCGACGAGGCCCAGTGGGGCAGCCACGGCCAGCATGTGGCCGAACGCTTCGCACTCGAGCAGGTTGAAGGTTCTGGCACTGCCGGCAGCCAGCCAGCCCCCCTGTTCATCAACAGCCTGTTCCGCAAGGTCATCATTCCCGACCAGCACCTGGTGGCGCTGTACACCAGCAACCACCGCGAGCGCCGGCGCAAGGCCGGGTGGGTTGGCGCCGCCGGCCTGGCAGCGCTGGTGCTCTGCAGCCTGTGGGGCTGGTCGTACCTGAACAACCGCGCCACCCTGGCCAGCATTGCCGGCGAGCTGGCTCAGGCCAAGGCCGACGACCAGGCTGGCAGCGACCAGTACACCGCCTGGAGAAGCCTTGACCGCTTGCGCTTCTGGGCCGCGCACTACTATCAGCAACACCACGAGCAGGGCGTGCCGCTTGGCATGCGCCTGGGCTTGTACCAGGGCCATGCGGTCGAGCCGCTGCTGCGCAGCCGCTACTTCGCCACGCTGCAGAACGTGATGCTCAAGCCCACGGCCGATAACCTGACCCGTACCCTGTACCTGTTGACCACGCTCAAGGTCTACCAACGCAACACCCGCGAGCTGCAGCCGGTCAGCGGCGTCGACAGCGTCGAGGCCGAGGCGCTGCCGCATGACAACCGCGCCCAGTCGATCGCCGACTTCGGCAAAGCAACCCTGGACACCTACGTGATGCTCTCGCAGGCAATGCGCGAGAAGGCTGACCCTGCGTTCCTCAAGGCGCACCTACCGGACTACTGGTACCCAGCCATCGCCCGCCACACCGGCAAGCGCATGGCCGCAGCCGGTAGCGACGCCAGCGGCGACCAGGACTACCTGTACGCCAGCCGCCAGATCACCTTCTACAGCGACCAGATCCGTGAGCCGGACGTGCCACGCATCCTCGACAACGCCTTCCTGATGTCCAGCTCACGCAACTACATCGACAGCCTGCGGGCCCAGTCGCTGCGCTCGATCGAGACCATCACGCTGGAATCCGACACCCTGTTCGCCTTTGGCCGCGCCGACTTCCAGAGCCTGAAGAACGAAGGCCAGAACCAACTGAGCGCGATTGCCAGCAAGCTGTTGAACACCCCGAACATCGGCAAGGTGGTCATCTCTGGCCACGCCGACCAGCTCGGCGACAGCCAGGGCAACCTGCAGGTTTCGAAGCAACGGGCGCAAACCATCCGCACCTACCTGGTCGGCAAGGGCGTGCCCGCCGAGCTGGTGGTCGCGCAAGGCGAAGGCAGCCGCAAACCACTGGTCAACTGCGACATGCAACAACCGCGGGCGCAATTGATCAAGTGCCTGGAGCCCAACCGCCGGGTGGAAATCGAAGTGCGTGGGCTCAACTGAGCCACGCCGCAAGAACCGGTCGCCCGGGCCTCACAGGAGGAGGCCCGGGTGGCGGCAAGCTACCTCTGCCGGTATGCCCGGCGAGGTCAAAACCAAGGGGCGCATGAGCAACCCTTTACACGTTGTTAATGGAGAGTTTCACAATGGCATTTGACGCGTATATCCAAATCGACGGCATCCCAGGCGAAGTACTGGATGAAAAACACAAGGACTGGATCGAAGTGCTGGGCTACGAGTACGGCGCCACCCAGGCAACCTCGGCTACCGCCAGCTCCTCGGGTGGTGCGTCTTCCGAGCGTGTTGCCCTGAGCGACTTCAAGATCCGCAAGGCCGTCGACAAGGCTTCGGCCAAGCTGTTCGAGCACTGCTGCACCGGCAAGCACATCGCCAAGCTGAAGCTGAACGTGAACCGCGCCGGTGGCGACAAGGTCACCTACCTGACCATCGACATGGAAGAAGTCGTGGTGTCGTCGGTCAAGTTCATCGCCGGTGGCAACCAAGGCGGTGAAGACAAGGCGGTCAGCGACCTGCCTGTAGAAGAAATCAGCTTCAACTTTGCCCGTATCAAGACCACCTACACCCAGCAGAACCGCACCGACGGCCAGGCCGGCGGCAACATCGTCGGTGGCTGGGACCGTACCGCGAACAAAGTGTTCGCCTAAGCCATGGGCCGCTTCGGCGGCCTGTACTGCGCGGCGTGCCAGGTTTTCTGGCACGCTGTTCATCAGCCATGTCCAGAGTGTTATATGCCTGAAATCCTCAATGACCTCTCGCTGGCCACACTGGCCGCACCCATCGAAGGTGGCAGTGGCGAAGACTTGAGCTTCTCTGCCTTGTTCGACCAGATCAAGGAAGCCCGCCGGGCGGACCCTGACTACCTGACCCAGGGCGACTGGCAAACCGACTTGAAGACTGCCGACTGGGAGCAGGTAATCAACCTGTCGGCTCAAGGGTTGGCGCAGCACAGCAAAGACTTGATGCTGGTGGCCTGGCTCAGCGAGGGCCTGGCCCAGCGTGAGCACTTCGAAGGCATCACTTTTGGCCTAGAGCTGACCGAACGGCTTCTGGATACGTTCTGGGACACCCTGTTCCCAACGCTTGAAGACGGCCTGGACGAGCGCGCGGCGCGGCTGTCCTGGCTGAAGACCACGCTCACCGACATTGCCGGTGGCTTGCCCGTTACCCAAGGGCAGCATTTTGGCGTGTTGCGCTATGACGAGTCACGCCACGTCGAAAACCTCGCCCTGCAGAACCCCAAGGCAATGCAGACAGCACTGAACGAAGGCAAGATCAACGCCGAGATTTTCCAGCGCTCGGTAGCGCTGAGCGACACTGATCACCTGCGTGCCAAGGCGCTGCAGATCGGCACCAGCCTGAATGCGTGCAAACGCCTGCAGGCCAGCGCCGACCGCCTGTTCGGCCACGAGGCGCCCAGCTTCGCCAGCCTTGCCGACATGCTGTCGCGCGCCAGCCAGCTGGCGGAGAAACTGCTCAAGGATCGCGGCGTCGAGCTGCACCCCGCAGCGGTGGCGGTAGCAGAACCCGAGGCCATCTTTGTCTCTACTGACGCAGCAGGTGAACCGATGAACACGCCCGTCCAGGCCTCTGCGCCTGCCCCTATGCGCACGACACCACTGACCCGCGACGAGGCTTTCACCATGCTTGCGGGCATCGCCCAGTTTTTCAAGCAAAGCGAGCCGCAGAGCCCGGTACCTTACTTGATCGAACGTGCGATCAAGTGGGGCAACATGCCGTTGGAGGGCTGGCTGAGCGATGTGATCAAAGACAGCAACGTGGTGGACAACATTCGTGATGTGTTAGGCACTCGCGAACCAAGGTCCTGATACTCGTTCGGGCCGACCCGGCCTCTTCGCGCACCGACTTGCCAGGGCGCAGGCCAGTACTGCCTCGGCAAATGCTGCTAACGTGAGCGCTCCAAACTGCCAAGGACCGCTCAGATGCCGCCACGCTCACCCACTCCCACCGGTTTCGTCCGCGTCCGTGGCGCCCGCGAGCACAACCTGAAGAACATCGATGTCGATATCCCTCGCGACGCCTTGGTGGTGTTTACCGGCGTGTCCGGTTCGGGCAAGTCATCGCTGGCCTTCTCCACGCTTTATGCCGAGGCCCAGCGCCGCTATTTCGAATCGGTAGCGCCCTATGCCCGGCGCCTGATCGACCAGGTTGGCGTGCCCGACGTGGATGCCATCGACGGCCTGCCGCCGGCAGTGGCCCTGCAACAGCAACGTGGTACGCCAAGTGCCCGCTCTTCGGTGGGCAGCGTCACCACCCTGTCCAGCTCGATCCGCATGCTCTACTCGCGCGCGGGCCACTACCCGGCCGGGCAAGCGATGCTGTACGCCGAGGACTTTTCACCGAACACACCTCAGGGCGCCTGCCCGGAGTGCCACGGTATGGGCCGGGTTTACCAAGTGACTGAAGCGACCATGGTCCCCGACCCGTCGCTGACTATCCGCGAGCGGGCGGTGGCCGCGTGGCCGATAGCCTGGCAGGGGCAGAACCAGCGCGACATCCTGGTGACGCTGGGCTATGACGTGGACATTCCCTGGCGCGACCTGCCCCAGGCGCAACGCGACTGGATCCTGTTCACCGAAGAAACGCCTACCGCGCCCGTGTATGCCGGCTTGACCCCAGCGCAGACCCGCGACGCACTCAAGCGCAAACTGGAGCCCAGCTACCAAGGCACGTTCATGGGTGCACGGCGTTACGTGCTGCATACGTTCATGCACTCGCAAAGCGCGCAGATGCGCAAGCGCGTGGCTCAGTACATGCGCCCCAGCCCCTGCCCGCTGTGCCAGGGCAAGCGCCTGAAGCGCGACGCGCTGGGCGTGACCTTCGCCGGCCTGGACATCGCCGAGCTGTCGCACCTGCCGTTGCAGGCGCTGGCCGAAGTGTTGCGCAAGGTGGCGGCGGCAGACTACCTGACACTGCAGCAGGATGAGCTGACGCTGGAAAAGCGCCTGGCCGCCCAACGCATCGCCAACGAACTGCTGGAGCGTATCGACACATTGCTCGGCCTGGGCCTTGGTTACCTGGCACTTGAGCGCAGCACCCCGACGTTGTCCTCCGGCGAGCTGCAACGCCTGCGCCTGGCTACCCAGCTGAATTCACAGTTGTTCGGCGTGATCTACGTGCTCGACGAGCCATCGGCCGGTTTGCACCCAGCCGACAGCGAAGCGCTGTTCGAAGCCTTGCAACGCCTGAAGCATGCAGGCAATTCGGTGTATGTGGTGGAGCACGACCTGGACACCATGCGCCGCGCCGACTGGCTGGTGGATGTAGGGCCGGCTGCCGGCGAGCATGGCGGTACCATTCTTTACAGCGGGCCGCCTGCGGGCCTGGCCGAGGTCGAGCAGTCATGCACCCGTGCCTACCTGTTCAGCGCCCCGCCCCAGACCAAACGCGCCCCCCGTCAGCCCTGCGACTGGCTGAAGCTTGAAGGCATCACGCGCAACAACCTCGATAACCTCAGCGCTGCCTTCCCGCTGGGCTGCTTCACCGCCGTTACCGGTGTTTCCGGTTCTGGCAAGTCCAGCCTGGTCAGCCAGGCCCTGCTGGAACTGGTAGGGGCACACCTGGGTCATGCCGAGCAACGTGGCGAGCCCGAAGAACACAGCCTGGAAGACGAACCTGATCAGGCCAGTAGCGGCCAGGTGAGTGCGGGGCTTGGCAGCATCAAGCGCCTGGTGCAGGTCGACCAGAAGCCAATCGGCCGCACACCGCGCTCCAACCTGGCCACCTATACCGGCCTGTTCGACCATGTGCGCAAGCTGTTCGCCGCCACCGAGCAGGCCAAGGCGCAGGGTTTCGACGCTGGGCGTTTTTCTTTCAACGTTGCCAAGGGCCGCTGCGCCAACTGCGAGGGTGAAGGTTTCGTCAGCGTCGAGTTGCTGTTCATGCCCAGTGTCTACGCGCCCTGCCCAACCTGCCATGGCGCCCGCTACAACCCCGAAACCCTGGCGGTGAGTTGGCAAGGCATGAACATCGCGCAAGTGCTGCAGATGACCGTCGACCAAGCCCTGCAGGTATTTGCCGAACAGCCACCGGTGCGACGTTGCCTGCAAGTGCTGCAGGATATCGGCCTGGGCTACCTGCGCCTGGGCCAACCGGCCACCGAGCTGTCCGGTGGCGAGGCGCAGCGGATCAAGCTGGCTACCGAACTGCAACGCATCGCCCGCGGGGCAACGCTGTATGTGCTGGATGAGCCCACCAACGGTTTGCACCCGCAGGACATCGACCGGCTGCTGGTGCAGTTGAACCGCCTGGTCGAGGGCGGGCACAGCGTGGTAGTGGTCGAGCACGACATGCGTGTGGTGGCGCAAAGCGACTGGGTGATCGATATTGGGCCGGGAGCTGGCGATGCCGGGGGCAAGGTGGTGGTCAGCGGCATCCCGCAAGTCGTGGCTGGCTGTAGCGAAAGCCGTACAGCGGCGTTTCTGGCCAAAGCCTTGTAGTGCCTGCGCATTGCCAGGCTCCGTGGATGGCGCTTAGAATGCGATCAATTCTTAATTGCACCCTTCGCCCGGAGCCTCGCGCCCGTCATGCCGCCCGCCGACCCTACCCTGAACCTGCAAGTCCAGACGCTGTACACCGAGCACCATGGCTGGCTGCAGGGCTGGCTGGGGCGGAAACTGGGCAATGCCTGCGATGCCGCCGACCTGGCTCATGACACGTTCGTGCGCCTGCTCAGCCGGCAGGGCAACAGCTTTTTCGGCAATGAACCCCGGGCCTTGCTGACCCACATCGCAAAGGGCCTGGTGATCGACCGCTGGCGCCGCCAGGAAGTCGAGCGCGCCTACCTGGAAGCCATCGCACACTTGCCGCAACCCGAGGTGCCCTCGCCGGAAACGCGCTGGCTGATCCTCGAAACCCTGTACCGCATCGACGCCATGCTGCGCGACATGCCGGCCCGTGTACGTCAGGTGTTCCTGCTGTCGCAGCTGGACGGGCTGACCTACGCACAAATTGCAGAACAGCTGCAGGTTTCGCTGATCACCATCAAGCGCGACATGCGCACGGCTTTCCTTGCCTGCCTGAGCATCGACTGATGGTGCAGCGCATCGACCCACTGATCCTTGGCGAAGCCGCTGACTGGCTGGTGCAGCTGCAGTCGGGCAACGCCACCGAGGACGATCGCCGTGCGGTCCTGGCCTGGTGCCAACGCAGCGCCCAGCACGCCCAGGCGTGGCAGCGTGCCGAGGCCATCCTCGGTGATTTCCGCCGCCTGCCCACCCCGGTTACCGGTGAAACCCTGCGCCGCCTGAGCCGCAACGGGGCGGTAAGCCGTCGCCAGGCCCTGCAGCGCCTGGGGCTGTGGCTGCTGGCAGCACCCACGGCCTGGCTGGCCTGGCGTGAAACGCCTTGGCAGCAATGGACCGCCGATGCGCGCACCGCGGTCGGCGAGCAACGCGCATTGACACTTGCCGACGGTAGCCAGGTGCTGCTGAACACCGACACAGCCATCGATATCACCTTCGACGCCCAACAGCGCCGCATCGACCTGCTGGCGGGCGAGATTCTGCTCACCAGCGCCAAGGACCCTGCCACCCTGGCGCGGCCGCTGCTAGTGCGCACCCTGCATGGTCAGGCGACTGCGCTGGGCACACGCTTCAGCGTGCGTATCGATGGCGCGCTGACCCGGGTGGCCGTACTTGAAGGCGAAGTGGCTACACGCCCGCTGCATGCCGCAAGCCTGTTGCTCAAGGCTGGCGAGCGCAGCGCTTTCGATGCCGACCGAGTACTGCCCGCCTCAGCGCTGGAAACCGGTGACCTGGCCTGGGAGCACGGCATGCTGCTGGCGCGCGACATGCGCCTGGCCGACCTGTTGCTGGAGTTAGGTCGCTATCGCCCAGGCGTGCTGCGCTGCCACCCGGCAGTGCGCGAGCTGAAGGTATCGGGCGCCTTTCCACTGGCAGACACCGACGCCAGCTTGCGGCTGCTGGGTGACACCCTACCCGTATCAATCCAGGGTTTGACCCGTTACTGGGTGACGGTGGAGCCCCTAAGCTGACACGCCCCTACAGGGACCGCGAAAAAGTCAGTGATACCTTTACCTGCGTCGTCCGGTGATGAGTGCAGAACCTTCATTTTCTGCACCCACAGGATGCTTGCATGACGCCCCGCCAGCCGTACCGCTTGCCCTTCAAGGCACTGAGCCTTGCTATCGCCATGGCCGCCCTGGCCCCCACGGCGATGGCCGCCGACACCACCCCGCGCACCTATCACCTGGCCGCTGGCCCACTGGCCGACGTGCTGGCGCGCTTCGCCGCCAGCGCCGGAGTACCATTGTCGTTCGACCCGGCCCTGCTCAACGGCCTACAAAGCCAGGGCCTGCAGGGTAACTACAGCGTCCCGGAAGGTTTCACCCGCCTGCTGGCCGGCAGTGGCTACAGCCTGATCACCACCGACAGCGGCGGTTATACCTTGGCGCCGACGGTCGACCTGGGCAATGCCCTGGAACTGGGTGCGACCACCATCAACAGCGACCTGGCCGCCAGCAGCGACACCTGGCAAGGTGGCCAGGTAGCCCGCAGCGCGCGCCTGGGCGTGCTCGGCGACCAGGCCATCAGCGACGTGCCGTTCAGCGTTACCAGCTACACCGCCAAGACCATCGCCGACCAGCAGGCTCGCACCCTGGGTGACGTGTTGCTCAATGACGCGTCGGTGCGCCAGTCGGCGGGCTTCGGCAACTTCTCGCAAGTGTTCACCATTCGCGGTTTGCCGCTGAACACCGACGACATCAGCTACAACGGCCTTTACGGCGTACTGCCGCGGCAGATCGTGACCACCGAAGCGCTCGAGCGAGTCGAGGTGTTCAAAGGGTCCAGTGCCTTCCTCAATGGGGTCGCACCGCAAGGCAGCGGCATTGGGGGTGCAATCAACCTGGTGCCCAAGCGCGCCGAAGATACCCCCACACGGCACGTTACCCTCGACTATGCCACTGGCGACAACATTGGCGGCCATCTCGACCTGGGCACGCGGTTTGGTGAGGACAATCGTTTCGGCGCCCGCATCAACCTGGCCCAGCATGACGGCGGCACTGGCGTGGACGACGAAGCCCAGCATTCCACCCTGGTTGCCGTGGCCCTTGATTACCGTGGCGAGCGGCTGCGCTTGTCCACCGATCTGGGCTACCAAAAGGAACGTATCAACCAAGGCCGCGCGGTGATCTACCCCACCGGCAGCAAGGTGCCCCACGCGCCTTCAGCGCGTGACAACTATTCGCAAGCCTGGAGCTGGTCGCAGCTGGAAGACACCTACGGCATGCTCAACGCCGAGTACGACCTGAACGACAACTGGATGCTGTATGCCGGCGCCGGCGCCAAGCACACGCGCGAGAACGGCGAATACTCCTCGCTGTACGTCAGCGACGCGAACGGCACCGCGCGCGGCGGTTTTCTGTATTCGCCCCACGACGAGGACAACAAAAGCGCCGTTGCCGGGCTCAATGGCCGCTTTGCCACCGGCCCGGTCAGCCACCGGGTCAATTTCGGCCTGTCAGGCATGTGGGGTGAACAGCGTTCGGCCTACGAGGCACTGGCTGCCAGCAAGCGTTATGACAGCAACCTGTACAACCCGGTGAAAGTGCCGCGCCCCACCGACACCTACTTTGGCAGCGACCTGCACGACCCGCGCATCGTCGGCAAAAACCGCAACAAGAGCGTCGCATTGTCCGACACCCTGGGTTTTCTTGATGACCGCGTCCTGTTGACCGTGGGTGTGCGCCGGCAATCGATCAGCGTCGACAGCTGGGCGACCGCCACGGGGGTGCGCAACACGCCGTACGACGAGTCGATCACCACACCGGTGTATGGCTTGGTGATCAAGCCTTGGGAGCATGTGTCGTTCTATGCCAACCGCATCGAGGGCTTGGCCCAGGGCCCGACGGCACCGTCGAGTGTCAGCAATGCCAACGAGGTGTTCCCGCCCAAGCGCAGCAAGCAGGTCGAGGCTGGGGTGAAACTGGACTGGAACAGTTTTGGCGCCACCTTGGGCGTGTACCGCATCGAACAGCCCAACAGCGTCACCTACCGCGCTCCGGGCGCTGCGCTGGACACATTCAGCATGGACGGCGAGCAGGTCAACAAAGGCGTGGAACTGAACCTGTTTGGTGAGCCCGTCGACGGCTTGCGCCTGCTGACAGGCGCGGTATTCATGCACACCGAGCAGAAGCACACGGCCTATGGCAGCAACGACGGCAACCGCGCCGCTGGCGTGCCACGCTTCCAGTACAACCTGGGTGCCGACTGGGACGTGCCTGGCATTCAAGGCGCCGCGCTCAGTGCCCGCTTGCTGCGCACGGGTGGCCAGTATGTGAATGCGGCCAACAGCCTGAGCATTCCGGCCTGGACCCGAGTGGACCTGGGCGCACGCTACCGTTTCAAGGTCGATGACAAGCACGTGACATTGCGCGCCAACGTGGAGAACGTGGCGAACAAGGCGTACTGGGCTTCGGCGTCGACTTCCAACAACTACTTGACCCAAGGTACGCCGAGAGTGCTGCGATTGTCGGCCAGTGTAGACTTCTGAGCCATTCGCGGCACAGGGCTGTTCCTACAGCGACGGCATCGCCTGCAAATGCGAGGCAGTGCGTGTAGGAGCAGCCTTGTGCTGCGAAAGGGCCGGAAGATGTCGTGGCCACTGCCCTACATCCACCAGGCCAACACCACCGGCAACCAGGCAAACGACAGCACTGTCGAGCACATCACCAGGTTTGCCACCTGCTCCGGCTCACGGTTGGCCCGTACCGCCATCAGGTAGTTGAACACGGCTACCGGCATCGCCGACTGCACCACCAGCACTGCACGCTCCAGGCTCTCCATACCCAGCGCTGCGCCCACCGCCCAGCCCACCCCGGCCCCCAGGCCAATGCGCAAACCACCCAGCAGCATGCCACTGCCAACATGGCGCAGGCGAATGCTGGCCAGCGATACCCCGAGGGTCAGCAGCATCAGCGGAATGGTCATGCCACCCAGCAAGTCCGCGGTATTGGCCAGCCAGCGCGGCAGCTCGAAGTCCAGAAATATGATCGGCATGGCACCGGCCAGGCTGATCACGATGGGGTTGCGCAGCAAAGCCTTGAGCGAAGCGGCAGTGCCGGAAATGGCCATACCAATGGTGAACTGCACGATCGAGAGGGTGAGAAAGAACGCCACGGCCAGGGCCAGGCCATGTTCACCAAAGGCGTACAGGCTGATCGGCAGCCCCATGTTGCCGGTGTTGGGGAACATGAACGCCGGCAGCAGTACCCGCCAGTGCATCCCCGAAACGCGGCACACCAGCAAAGCGGCCATGGCCATGCCCAGGGTGCACAGCAGACAGGCCATGGCCATGCTGGTGAAGGCGGCGGGGTCCAGCTCGGTGCGGCTGAGGGTGGACAGTACCAATGACGGTGTGCCAACGGTCATCACCACCCGAGCGATGAACTCGGTGGGGTAGTCCAGGCCCTTGCGGGCCCAGATATAGCCGATGCCGGCGACGATGAATACCGGGGCCAGGACTGCAAACAACGACGCGAACATGGGGGCCTTCCTTGGTGTGGGTTCAGCATTATGCAGCAGTCTGCAAGATTGCCCAGATAACCTCACCCCTGTCGGAGCAGCCCTCAAGATTGTCTGTAAAAGACACTTTCATGTCGCCCACAGACTGCGGCGTCTCGTCGCATACCGTTGCCCCTTGGGCAAAAGCTTCCAAGCCCGTAGAATCCCGCTTCCTTTTCGCCCGTCGCCTTGAACGGTGGCAACCAGCAGCAAAGACAGAGTCAGCGCCTGAACACATGAACGCACATGTGAAATAGGCTCAACCCTCCCCGCCCGGCCCCTTCCCAAAAGGCCCAGCGGTTGAGTCTTGCCCAGGTCGCATCCGTGTCGCCACTCGCCCCTTGTTGGGCCGAGCCGGTGTGCGCGTCCGAGAAGGCGCTCATTCCGCTCATCCAACTAGAGGTACGTATGTCTCCGCGTTTGCTGGCCATGGCGCTGGCGCCCCTGCTCGGGCTGTTCATCATCGCCCTGGGCAACGGCTTCATGTCTTCCCTGACCACCCTGCGCCTGGGCGCTGCCGGTGAGTCCGCCACCACCATTGGTATCGTCTCGTCGACTTACTTCATCGGCCTGACCCTTGGTGCCATCTTCAACGACCGGCTGATCCTGCGCATCGGCCACATCCGCGCCTATACCAGCTTCGCCTCGCTGATCGCCGTGACCATCCTGCTGCAGGGGCTGTTCTATGACGTCACCTGGTGGTCTGTGCTGCGCCTGATCAATGGCTGGGCGGCCGTCGGCGTGTTCCTGGTGATCGAAAGCTGGCTGCTGCTGGCCGGTGACGCGAAAATCCGTGGTCGCTTGCTGGCGCTGTACATGATCGCGTTCTATGGTGCCGGGGTAATCGCCCAGGCCGGCCTTGGCGAAATTACCCAGTTGGGCGAAACCGCACCCTTCATGCTGGCTGGCGTGCTGGCCGCCCTGTCGGTGCTGCCAATCGTGATCCTGCCGCGGGTGTCGCCGCTGTTGGACCAGGTCGAACCCCTCAAGCCCCGCCAATTGCTGGGTGTGGCGCCGTCGGGCCTGGTCGGTTGCTTCGGCTCGGGCGTGGCCATTGCCGGTATTTATGCGCTGCTGCCGCTGTACCTGCAACGCATCGGCCTGGAGGTAGGGGAAGTTGGCAACATGATGGCCTGGGTGATCCTGGGTGCCATGCTGCTGCAATACCCGGTCGGGCGCTGGTCCGACCGCAAGGACCGCCAAGATGTGCTGATTGCCCTGGCTGCGCTGTGCGTGGTGCTGTCGCTGATCACGGTGTTCCTGCCGTCGGACTCGTTCCTGCTGCCAGCCATGCTGTTCCTGCTCGGTGGCGGCGTGTTCACCCTGTACCCGGTGGCGGTCAGCCACGCGGCCGACCGCGCGCCTTCCGATGCGCTGGTACCGATGATTCAGGGCCTGCTGCTGATCAACTCGCTGGGTTCGGCCATGGCGCCGGTGGCCATTTCGCCGATGATGAGCGAATTTGGCGAGGCCGGGCTGTTCTGGGCCTTTGCCGTGGTCAACCTGGCCATGGTGTGCTTCTTCATGTGGCGCCGTGGCAAGCGCCCGGCCGCGGAGCACCCAGCCCCGTTCACCGCTTCGACGACCTTCTCGCCAACCGGCGCCGAGCTGAGGGTGACCGAAGACCTGATGCATGCGGCCCAGGAGCATCCGCCGCTGGAGCCAGTGGAGCCCGTGCAGGCTGCCCGTAGCGAAACGCACTGACCCCAGGGGCCGCACAGCGGCCCCTCCCCTGCGACCACTCGTCGCCCAGAAGGCACCCCTCCTCACACCCCCAGCCAAACGAATGACAGATCATCCGCAAAGGAGACGTCCCATGATCCGCATTCGCCCGCTCTCCCTGTGTCTGGCGCTGGCCCTGACCAGCCTCGCCGGCACTACGTTCGCCGCCACCGATACCCATACCGACAGCCGCCCGCAAACCGACCAGTCTGGCGGCAAGACCGCCGGTGATGACAGCAGCGTCAACAGCCCCGGCAGTGGCAAAAGCAACGACAGCAGCGACACCGGCAGCAATACCGATGCCGCCGACGGCGCCAGCGGCGGTTCCAACAGCACTGGCGAAGCCACGGGCTCCGGCGCCGGGTACAGCGGTGGCACCGCCGAGGACCAGGACAGCCACTGACGCGGGCCTGGGCTACACTGCGCTCCAACGCCCTGCCAAGGAGTTGCCATGAACCTCAAACCCTGGCTGCTCGCCGCCCTGATGCCTTGCGCGGCCTTGGCTAACAGCAGCAACCAAGGCGCGCTGTCGATCAGCTCCTCGTCGTTCACCGATGGTGGCGTGATTGCGTTGCAGCAGGTTGGCCTGGACCCGGCCTGCGGTGCCGGCGAGGAGCGCACCCCGCAACTGAGCTGGGACAACCTGCCCGAAGGCACCCAATCGCTGGCCCTGATCATGTTCGACCCAGACGGCGGCAAGGGTGTCGGCGTAGTGCACTGGGTTGCCTACAACATCGACCCCGAACAGGATGGGCTCAAGGAAGGTATGGCCGGGCTGAGCGGGCAGTACCTGACCGTGGGCCGAAACTCGAGGGGCACCCGCAGCTACCGTGGCCCCTGCCCACCCGCCGGCGACAACCCGCACCACTATGCATTGACCCTGATCGCCACCGACCTGCCGTTAGGTACATTGCCCGAAGACCTGGACCGCAACGGCCTGCTGGAGCTGCTGCAAGGCCACGCACTGGGGGCGCAGAGCCTGGTCGGGCGCTACGGCCATTGAACCATTCAGTACAAAAATAAATGATCAGCTCCATAGCATTTATCCATTGAATGGCCCGCACCAACTGAAGTAAGCTCGGGGTCATTCACTGGAGAGCAACATGCCGAAACACACCCGCAACCACGCCAACCACACCGGTCGCAGCCTGCGCCCTGTGCTGGCCGTTGCCGGCTGCGTGGCACCTGCCAGCTATTACTTTGGGTATTGGTTTAGCCACTAGGCGCCGATACCCACACGGCGCCCACCTTCGAGGGGCCGCCGAACATGAGAATACTCAAACCCCCGGTCGGCTCCCCGACCGGGGGTTTTGCTTTTCAGGCCTTTGAACAACACCGATTCACATTGAGGACAGATTCATGAACTACGCCACTTACTACTACGCAAACACCTATGCCTGGCGATTTAGCCAATCCCGTTCGGGCCAGCCTGCCGCCTCCGATCGGTCCTCTACAGGTGGCAATGCAGCAGCCAATACGAATTCAACGATCTGTCGAACACCTCGATAGGGCCGACCACGCGGGCTTGAACCCGCCGTCCGCCCAGGGAAAAACGCCATGCAAGCTTCCAACCTCGCCCTGCCCCTGACCCAGCCGCAAGCGGCCAACACCACCGTCAGCAAACGCCTGCCCAGCCCGCACCTGCTCAAGCAGCAGATGCCACTGCCCAGCGAACTGGCCCAGCAAGTCCAGGCCCATCGCCAGGCTATCCGCAACATCCTCGAAGGCCGCGATCAGCGCCTGCTGGTCATCGTCGGCCCCTGCTCGATTCACGACCCTCGCTCAGCCCTGGAATACGCCGACCGCCTGGCCGCCCTCAGCCGCGAAGTCGATGACAAGCTGCTGCTGGTGATGCGCGCCTACGTCGAAAAACCGCGTACCACAGTGGGTTGGAAAGGCCTGGCCTACGACCCGCACCTGGATGGCAGCGACGACATGCACTCGGGGCTTGCCTTGTCCCGTGGGCTGATGCTGAGCATGATCGAGCGCGGCCTGCCCATCGCCACCGAGCTGTTGCAACCGATGGCCGCCGGCTACTTCGATGACCTGCTGGCCTGGGCCGCGATTGGCGCACGCACCACCGAATCGCAAATCCACCGCGAAATGGTCAGTGGCCTGGAGCTGCCGGTGGGCTTCAAGAACGGCACCGACGGCGGTATTGCCATCGCCAGCGACGCCATGCGCAGCGCTGCCCACTCGCACCACCACTTCGGCATGGATGCGCAGGGCCACCCGGCAATCATCGATACCCTGGGCAATCCGGACACACACCTGGTGCTGCGTGGCGGCCACAAAGGCCCGAACTACGATGCCGACAGTATCGCCATGGCCCGCCAGGCATTGGCCAAAGCCGGCCTGCAGGCACGGATCATGGTCGATTGCAGCCACGCCAACAGCGGCAAGGACCCGGCGCGCCAGCCGGCCGTCTTCAATGATGTTTTGGCGCAGCGTCTGGCCGGCGACCGTTCGCTGGTCGGCGTGATGATCGAGGGGCACCTGTTCGAGGGTTGCCAGGCGCTGGGCAAGGGCGCACTGAAATACGGCGTGTCGATTACCGATGGCTGCCTGGGCTGGGCCTCGACCGAATCCCTGTTGCGCGAGGCGGCACAAAAACTCTAGGCCGATGGTTGCAAGCCTGGCGAGACATACCCCAAGCAAGTGCGCTAGGCTTGCCTTTTTACCCCAAGGAGCAGTACCCATGGCCCGTGCAACCGCCCGCCACATCCTGGTCAGCAGCGAAGAGAAATGCAACGAACTGAAAGCCCAGATCGAAGCAGGCGCCGACTTCGCTGAAATCGCCAAAGCCAACTCTACCTGCCCGTCCAGCCGCCAGGGCGGCGACCTGGGCTCGTTCGGCCCAGGCCAGATGGTCAAGGAATTCGACACCGTGGTGTTCAGTGCCCCGGTCAACACCGTGCAAGGCCCGGTGAAGACCCAGTTCGGCTACCACCTGCTGGAAGTGACCAGCCGCCAGGACTAAGTAGCCAGTAGCTGCTCATGTCCCCTGTGGGGGCGGGTTTACCCGCGAATGCGCCAGATCAGGCAACAAGGTTGCATGGATGGACGCATTCGCGGGTAAACCCGCTCCTACAGGTTCTGTGTTGCCTGTTCCTGCTTTGTTTCGCATTCAACACGCAGGCCGCCCCCTCCCACGCCCTCACCGTCTACGGTGAAGCCCCCCGCTACAACGCCAGCTTCCAGCATTTCGACTATGTAAACCCCAACGCCCCCAAAGGTGGCATCCTGCGCCGCTCGGCCATCGAGATTGGTCAGTTCGACCACATCCTCCCCTACATCGACAAGGGTATCGGCGTCAGCGAAGTCGATGGCTTGCTCTACGCGCCTCTGGCCGTGCGCTCGTTCGATGAACCCTACACCGTGTATGGCCTGATTGCCCGACGCATGGAGCGCGGGCCCGATGACGTCTGGCTGCGTTTCGAAATAGACCCGCGCGCCACCTTCGCCGATGGCAAGCCGGTGCGTGCCGACGATGTACGTTTCACCTTCGAACTCTTGATGAGCAAGGGCAGCCTCAAGTACCGCACCCAGTTCGCCGACGTCACCGGCGTTACCGTGGAAAGCCCGCGCAGCGTGCGTTTCGACTTCAAACCCAAGCACGGCCGCACCCTGGCGCTGGACCTCGCCAGCCTGCCGGTGCTGCCCGAGCACGACTGGCAACAGCGCGACTTCGCCAACGGTGCCGGCTTCGACAAACCGGTCGGCAGCGGGCCGTACCGCATCGGGCGCATCGACAATGGCCGCAGCATCACCTTCGAGCGCGACCCGAACTGGTGGGCGCGTGAGCTGCCCGCCAGCCGTGGCCGCTACAATTTCGACAAGTGGCGCATCGAGTACTTCGGCGACACCGAAGTGGCGCGCCAAGTGCTCAAAGGCGGTGGCTACGACTACAACCGCGAGTTCTCCGCCACCGCCTACACCTTGGGCTACAACGGCGTGCAACTGGACGACGGCCGTCTGCAACGCGCCCACCTGGGCCCGGCCAAGCCGCAGGTGGCCCAAGGCTTCGTGTTCAACCTCGACCAGCCGCAGTTCAAGGACCGCCGTGTGCGTCAGGCGCTGGGCATGTTGTGGGACTATGAGTGGAGCAACCGGCAGATGATGCGCAATATGTACATCCGCCAACAGAGTGTGTTCTCCAACACCCCGTTGGCTGCCCGCAAGCTGCCCGATGCCAGCGAGCTGAAGCTGCTTGAGCCACTGCGCGGCAAGGTGCCGGACGAAGTCTTCACCACCGTGTTCACCGCCCCGGTTACCGATGGTTCGGGCATCATCCGCCAGCAGCAGCTGCAGGCCCTTGCCCTGCTCGAACAAGCCGGCTGGCACCCTGAAGGCGACCGCCTGGTGAACAGCCAGGGCACACCGCTGGCGTTTACCTTCCTCAACGGCCAGTCGGGCATGGAGCGCCTGCTGTTGCCGTGGAAGCGCAACCTGGCCCAGATCGGCGTCACCCTGAACATCCGCAACGTCGATTCGGCCCAGTACGTCAACCGGCTGATGGCGCGCGACTACGACATGATCGTCACCGGCTACCCGGTCACCCTGTCGCCGGGTGCCGAGCTGTACAACTACTTCGGCTCGACGGCCGCGCACGACCCTGGCTCGAACAACCTGATGGTGTTGCAGGACCCCGCCGTGGACCGCCTGATCGACGGCCTGGTGCGGGCCGAAACTCAGGCCGACATGCTGCATCATGCCCATGCGCTGGACCGGGTACTGCAATGGAACTACTACTGGATCCCCAACTACTACCCACCGGGCAGCTCCACCGCCTGGTGGAACCGCTTCGGCCTGCCCAAGGTACAGGCCGCCTATGACGAAGGCCTGGACACCTGGTGGGAGGCAAGCCCCACCGCGCTGACCAATGAGCAAATGGCCGAACGCCGGAAGGCCTCGCCATGACCGCCTACCTGCTGCGCCGCCTGTTGCTGATCATTCCGACGCTGCTGGCAATCCTGCTGGTCAATTTCGCCATCGTCCAGGCCGCGCCGGGTGGCCCGGTGGAGCAGGCCGTGGCGCGCCTGCAGGGCCTCGGTGGCAGCGCACCCGGCGCGCGGGCTGAGGTTGTGCATGGTGAATCCCGCGCCACCCGTGGCCTGGACCCAAAACTGATCGATGAGATAAAGCGCCAGTACGGTTTCGACAAGTCCGCCCCCGAACGCCTGTGGCTGATGCTGGGTCAGTATGCCCGGCTGGATTTTGGCAACAGCTTCTTTCGCGGAGCGAAGGTGACCGACCTGATCCTCGACAAGTTGCCGGTTACCTTGTCGCTGGGTTTCTGGGCCACGCTGATCACTTACCTGGTGTCGATCCCGCTGGGTATTCGCAAGGCAGTGCGCCACGGCAGCCGTTTCGATGCCTGGAGCAGCGCGCTGATCGTGATTGGCTACGCCCTGCCCTCGTTCCTCTTCGCCCTGTTGCTGATCGTGCTGTTCGCCGGCGGCACCTCGCTCAACTGGTTCCCGGTGCGTGGCCTGGTCTCGGACAATTTCGACGAGCTCAGCCTGCTGGGCAAGGTCGCGGACTATTTCTGGCACCTGGTGTTGCCGGTCGGCGCCCTGGTGATCGGTGGTTTCGCCACCCTCACGCTGCTGACCAAGAACGCCTTCCTCGACGAGATTTCCCGCCAGTATGTGGTGACTGCCAGGGCCAAGGGCCTCAGCGAGCGCCGTGTGCTGTATGGCCATGTGTTGCGCAATGCCATGCTGCTGGTGGTGGCTGGCCTGCCGCAGGCATTGATCACGGTATTCTTCGCCGGTTCGCTGCTGATCGAAGTGATCTTCTCGCTCGATGGCCTGGGCCGCATGAGCTATGAAGCAGCCGTGTCGCGAGATTACCCGGTGGTGTTCGGCACGCTGTTCATCTTCACCCTGGCTGGCCTGCTGATTCGCCTGATCGGGGACCTGTCGTACACCCTGCTGGACCCGCGCATCGACTTCGACACGAGGGCGCACTGATGCTCTCGCCCATATCGCGCCGTCGCCTGCAACGCTTTCGCCGCAACCGCCTGGGCTGGGTGTCGCTGTGGCTGTTCGCCGGCCTTCTGCTGTTGAGCCTGGGGGCGGAGCTTGTGGCCAACGACAAGCCACTGCTGCTGGGCTACAAAGGCCAGCTGTATGTACCGGCGCTCAAACGCTACACCGAGCAGCAGTTTGGCGGGCAACTGCCGTTTCAGCCCGATTACCGCAGCGCCTATGTGCGCCAACTGATCGAAGGCCAGGGCGGCTGGATGCTGTTCGCGCCTATCCCGTTCAGCGCCGATACCCCCAACTACGACCTGCTGGTACCCACCCCCAGCCCGCCCAGTGCCAGCAACTGGTTGGGCACCGACGACCAGGGCCGTGACGTGCTGGCGCGGGTGCTGTACGGCACGCGGGTATCGCTGCTGTTCGCCTTCGCCCTGACCGTGGTCAGCGTGCTCATCGGTGTGGTGGCCGGCGCTCTGCAGGGCTACCACGGCGGCTGGGTCGACCTGCTCGGCCAGCGTTTGCTGGAGGTATGGTCGGGGTTGCCGGTGTTGTACCTGCTGATCATCCTCAGCGGCTTTGTCGAGCCGGATTTCTGGTGGCTGCTGGGGATCATGGCGTTGTTTTCCTGGCTGACCCTGGTCGACGTGGTGCGCGCCGAGTTCCTGCGTGGGCGCAACCTTGAGTATGTAAAGGCCGCCCGGGCGCTGGGGCTGCCGGACAGCCAGGTGATGCTGCGGCATATCTTGCCCAATGCCATGAATGCCACGTTGACTTATGTGCCGTTCATGCTGACCGGGGCGATTACCACACTGACCGCGCTGGACTTTCTTGGCTTTGGCATGCCGGCGGGCAGCGCCTCGCTGGGTGAGCTGGTGACCCAGGGCAAGCAGCACCTGGAGGCGCCATGGCTGGGCTTTACCGCGTTCTTTGCGCTGGCGGTGATCTTGTCGCTGCTGGTGTTTATCGGGGATGCCCTGCGCGAGGCGTTCGATCCTCGAGGATGATTTTTCAGGATTTTTACCCATGCACGACAGCGACAGCCTCAAGGACTACCCACAAGTACGGCAACTGGCGATCCGCTCGCTGTTCGAGATCATCGAGCAGTCCAGTGAAGGCACGGTGATCGTCGACCGCCAGGCACGCATCGTCTGGATGAACGAGCGCTACGCCCGACGCTTTGGCCTGGCCGACGCGGCCAGTGCCATCGGCCAGCCGTGTGAAACAGTGATCCCCGGCAGCCTGATGCGCGAGGTGGTGAGTAATGGCCGGCCGATTCTGCTGGACATGCTCGACACCCCGAATGAGCCGCTGGTGGTAATGCGCCTGCCCATCCACGATGACCAAGGCACGCTGATCGGCGCTATCGGCTTTGCCCTGTTCGACGAACTGCGCAGCCTGTCACCGCTGCTCAAGCGCTACTCCAGCATGCAGCAGGAACTGGCCTCGACCCGCTCGCAACTGCGCGCCCGCCAGGCCAAGTACAGCTTCGCCCAGTTCGTTGGCAGCAGCGCTGCCTGCCTGGAAGCCAAGCGCCGCGCCCGGCGTGGCGCGGCCAGCGATTCGCCGGTGTTGCTGCTGGGCGAAACCGGCACCGGCAAAGAGCTACTGGCCCACGCCATCCATGCCGCATCAGCGCGGGCACACAAAGCCTTTGTCAGTATCAACAGCGCGGCAATCCCCGAAACGCTGCTGGAAGCCGAATTCTTCGGCACTGCGCCAGGTGCATTTACCGGTGCCGACCGCAAAGGCCGCAGTGGCAAGTTGCAGCTGGCCGAGGGCGGCACGTTGTTCCTCGACGAGATCGGCGACATGCCGCTGGCCCTGCAGAGCAAGCTGCTGCGGGTGCTGCAGGAGAAGGAATACGAGCCGGTAGGCTCGAACCAGATGCTGCGCAGCGACGTGCGCATCATCGCCGCCACCTCCATCGACTTGCAGGCCGCCATGGCCCGTGGGGCGTTCCGGGCCGATCTGTATTACCGACTGAATGTGCTGCCGATCGATGTGCCGCCGCTGCGGTTGCGGCTGGAGGACCTGCCGGCGCTGTGCGAGGCCATACTGGGTGAACTGGGTAGCCGGTACGAACTGGAGGCAGACGCGCAGCACCTGCTGGCGATGCATGCGTGGCCGGGGAACATTCGCGAACTGCGCAATGTACTGGAGCGCGCAACATTGCTGGCGGACCAGCCCCGGTTGGAAGCGGCGGATTTGCGGGCGGCGCTGGGGCCTTTGAGCCCGCTGGCCGATGCGCCTGCGCCTGTGCGGCAGACCTACCGCGAGGCGTGCGAAGCGTTTGAACGCCAGCTGATTGGCCAGGCATTGGCAGAGCATGGGGGCGTTGTGCCGCAAGCTGCGGCAGCGCTAGGGCTGGGTCGGTCAACGCTGTACAAGAAAATGGTGGCACTCGGTCTCTGATTGGAGATTTATGTTTCAATTTTGAGATTGTCGCGAGGGCTTCGCCCTCGATCGCGACACAAGGCCGCTCCTACAAGGGAAACGCGCCCTTCTGTAGGAGCGGCCTTGTGTCGCGATGGGCCGCAAAGCGGCCTCAAAATCTCAAAAGAGAGACAAAACGCTCAACAAAAACAATTTTTCTTTATATTTCAATGACTTAAAAACTGGCACGATTCCCGCTACCTCCTGCAAACCGATAAAAACAAGACTCACCCAGGAGACCCACCCCGATGACCGTGCTCATCGCTCTCGCCGCTCTGGCCCTGCTGATGCTGGCTGCCTACCGCGGTTACAGCGTAATTCTGTTCGCCCCCATCGCCGCCCTCGGCGCCGTCCTGCTTACCGACCCATCCGCCGTGGCCCCCGCATTCACCGGGGTGTTCATGGAGAAAATGGTCGGTTTCATCAAACTGTATTTCCCGGTATTCCTGCTGGGCGCGGTGTTCGGCAAGCTGATCGAGCTGTCCGGTTTCTCTCGCTCGATCGTCGCGGCGGCCATCCGCCTGCTCGGCACGCGCCAGGCGATGCTGGTGATCGTGCTGGTTTGCGCCCTGCTCACCTACGGCGGTGTGTCGCTGTTCGTGGTGGTGTTCGCGGTGTACCCGTTCGCCGCCGAAATGTTCCGCCAAAGCAACATCCCCAAACGCCTGATCCCGGCCACCATCGCCCTGGGCGCCTTCTCGTTCACCATGGACGCCCTGCCCGGCACCCCACAGATCCAGAACATCATCCCCAGCACCTTTTTCAACACCACCGCCTGGGCTGCGCCCTGGCTGGGCCTGATCGGCACGCTGTTTGTGTTCTTTACCGGCATGGCCTACCTGCAGCGCCAACGCAACAAGGCCCAGCGCGCCGGTGAAGGTTATGGCACCGACTTGCGCAACGAGCCAGAAACCGCTGCCGACCTGACCCTGCCCAACCCTTGGCTGGCACTCTCGCCGCTGATACTGGTGGGGGTGATGAACCTGCTGTTCACCCACTGGATCCCTCAGTGGTACGGCCCGAGCCACAGCCTGCAACTGCCAGGCATGAGCGCGCCGGTACAAAGCGACGTGGCCAAGCTCACCGCCATCTGGGCCGTGCAGGCGGCGTTGCTGGTGGGCATCCTGATGGTGCTGGTGTGCGCCTTCGGCGCCATTCGCACACGCCTGGCCGAAGGCACCAAAAGCGCGGTGAGCGGCGCGCTGCTGGCGGCGATGAACACCGCGTCGGAATACGGCTTTGGCGCAGTGATCGCCTCGCTGCCGGGCTTTCTGGTACTGGCCGATGCCCTGCGCGGCATCCCCAACCCACTGGTCAATGAAGCCATCACCGTGACCTTGCTGGCCGGCATCACCGGCTCTGCTTCGGGCGGCATGAGCATCGCCCTGGCGGCCATGGGCGATACCTTCATCGCCGCCGCACATGCCGCCAACATCCCGCTCGAAGTGCTGCACCGGGTAGCCGCCATGGCCAGTGGCGGTATGGACACACTGCCACACAACGGCGCGGTGATCACCTTACTGGCCGTTACCGGCCTGACTCACCGCGAGGCCTACAAGGACATTTTCGGTATTACTCTGATCAAGACCCTGGCGGTGTTCGTGGTCATCGCCACGTTCTATGCCACCGGCATCGTTTAAGGAGCTTCGCATGACCCTCAACGGCAAGACTGCACTCGTCACCGGTTCCACCAGCGGCATCGGCCTGGGCATCGCCCAGGTGTTGGCCCGCGCGGGTGCCAACATCGTGCTCAACGGCTTTGGCGACCCGGCACCGGCCATGGCCGAGATTGCCCGGCACGGGGTGAAGGTGGTCCATCACCCGGCAGACCTGTCGGACGTGGCCCAGATCGAGGCCTTGTTCAACCTGGCAGAAGGCCAATTTGGCGGCGTCGACATTCTGGTCAACAACGCCGGTATTCAGCATGTGGCGCCGGTGGAGCAGTTCCCCACCGAAAGCTGGGACAAGATCATTGCCCTGAACCTGTCGGCTGTATTCCACGGCACCCGTTTGGCGCTGCCGGGCATGCGCACGCGCAACTGGGGGCGGATCATCAACATCGCTTCGGTGCATGGTTTGGTGGGTTCGACCGGCAAGGCAGCCTACGTGGCGGCCAAGCACGGTGTAGTCGGGCTGACCAAGGTGGTAGGCCTGGAAACCGCCACCAGCAAGGTCACCTGCAACGCGATCTGCCCAGGTTGGGTATTGACCCCGCTGGTACAGAAACAGATCGACGATCGTGCCGCCAACGGTGGCGATCCACTGCAAGCGCAACACGA
The DNA here is from genome assembly GCF_001320565.1 of Pseudomonas sp. NBRC 111132. NCBI lineage: Bacteria > Pseudomonadati > Pseudomonadota > Gammaproteobacteria > Pseudomonadales > Pseudomonadaceae > Pseudomonas > Pseudomonas sp. NBRC 111132. Next base: position 43,948 of record NZ_BCBI01000013.1, on the reverse strand, counting down.
TCTATTGGCAGAAAAGCAACCGTCCTTGGCCTTCGTTACCCCCGAGCACTTGGGTGAACTGGTACTATTCTTGTGCAGCGAGGCCGGTAGCCAGGTTCGCGGCGCCGCCTGGAACGTCGATGGTGGCTGGTTGGCCCAGTGACGGGCGGCCTGGGCCTGGCGGTGGTCTCGCATTCGTTTATCTGCAAGGAGGCCCTATGCGCCCAACCCCGATGACCGCGATTCTGGCCCTGACCCTGGCTGCCGCCGCACCTGCGATGGCTGCCAGCCTGAAGGACGTCGCCCCCTACCCAGAAGCGGAAAAAGGCTTCACCCGGCAGGTCATCCACCTGCCGGCCCAGGCCGATGAATCGGCCTATAAACTGGAAATCCTCGCTGGCAAAACGCTGAAGGTCGACTGCAATCGCCAGCGCCTGGGCGGCAGCCTGGAAGAACGCACCCTGGAAGGCTGGGGCTACAACTACTACCGCCTGGACAAAGTCAGCGGCCCGGCCAGTACGCTGATGGCCTGCCCAGATGGCAAAAAGACCGAAGCCTTCGTACCGGTGGTCGGTGACGGCTTCCTGCTGCGCTACAACAGCAAGCTGCCGGTGGTGGTCTATGTGCCCAAGGATGTCGAAGTGCGCTACCGCGTGTGGTCGGCGTCGCAGGATGTGCAAAAGGCCAACGTAGAGTAAATCTTGAGGGTGCCCTCATCGCCGGCAATCCGGCGATGAGGGCTTTGCAGGCTTCAGGAGGTTCGGCATGAACGATGTGCTCTGGCGCCCCTCTACGGCGCAAATCGAGGCCAGCCGGATGGATGCCTTCCGCCGCCGGGTCAACCTGCGCTACAACCTGCAACTGAACGACTACCATGCGCTGCACAGCTGGAGCATCGAGCAGCGGCCCGCCTTCTGGCAAACCCTTGCCGAGTATTTCCACGTTCATTGGCATACTCCGCCGAGCCAAGTGCTAAGCGAAGGGCCGCAGATGCCCGATGCACAGTGGTTCGCCAATGCCACCCTGAACTTCGCCGAACACCTGCTGCGCCGCCGTGACGACCGCCCGGCCGTGGTCGCCGTGCGCGAAGACGGCCAACGTGAAGTGTTCACCCATGCTGAACTGGCCGCACAGGTCGCCGGGCTGCAAACGGCGCTCAAGGCCATTGGTATCGCCCCCGGCGACCGGGTGGCCGCCGTCATGCCCAACACCTGGCAAACACTGGTCGCCATGCTCGCCTGCAGCAGCATTGGCGCGGTCTGGTCCACCTCTTCGCCCGAGTTTGGCGTGCACGGCATCATCGACCGTTTCGGCCAGATCGAACCCAAGCTGCTGATTGTCTGCGCCGGTTACCAATACGCCGGCAAGGCCATCGACCAAGTAGCCAAGGTCAACCAGGTGTGCGCTCAGTTGCCCGGCCTGGAGCAGCTGATCGTGGTGCCCCATACCCGCAGCGGTACACGCGCCGACGAGTTCCAGGCAACCAACGTCAGCCTGTGGGATGACTTCTTCCAACCCGGCGGCGAGCCCCGCTTCACCCCGCTGCCTTTCGATCACCCGCTGTACATTCTCTACTCCAGTGGTACCACCGGCGTGCCCAAGTGCATTGTCCATCGTGCCGGTGGCGTGCTGTTGCAGCACCTCAAGGAACACGGCCTGCACAATGACCTGAAGGCCGATGACGTGCTGTTCTACTACACCACCTGCGGCTGGATGATGTGGAACTGGCTGGCCAGCGGCCTGGCGGTGGGGGCCACGCTGGTGCTGTACGACGGCTCACCGTTCCACCCTGGCCCCGAGCGCCTGCTGGACCTGATCGACGCCGAAGGCATCCACGCCTTTGGCACCAGTGCCAAGTACCTGGCAGCACTGGAGCAGGCGGGCCTTGAACCTGCCGCCAGCCACCGCCTGGGCAGCCTGCGGCTGCTGCTGTCCACCGGTTCGCCGTTGTCACCTCACAGCTATGACTACGTGTACGGCAAGATCAAGGCCGACCTGTGGCTGGTGTCCATGTCGGGTGGGACCGACATCGTTTCCTGCTTCGTGCTGGGCAACCCGACTTTGCCGGTGCGCCGTGGCGAAATTCAGTGCAAGGGCCTGGGGATGGCGGTGCAAGTGTGGAACGAGCAAGGCCATGCCGTGGTGGACGAAAAAGGCGAACTGGTGTGCGCGCACCACTTTCCCTCCATGCCGCTGGGGTTCTGGAATGACCCGGACGGTAGCCGTTACCACGACACCTACTTCAGCCAGTTTCCGGGGGTGTGGGCCCAGGGCGACTATGCCGAGCAACGTGCCAGCGGGGGCGTGGTGATCCACGGTCGCTCCGACGCCGTGCTCAACCCTGGCGGCGTGCGCATTGGCACGGCGGAAATCTACCGCCAGGTGGAGAAAGTCGAGCAGGTAATGGAAAGCGTTGCCATCGGCCAGGACTGGCACGGGGATGTGCGGGTGGTGCTGTTCGTGCGCCTGCACCAAGGGCTGCAACTGGATGACGCCCTGCGCCAGCGCATTCGCCAGGTGATACGTCAGTACACCACACCCCGCCACGTACCTGCGGTGATCGCCCAGGTCAGCGATATACCGCGCACCATCAGCGGCAAGCTGGTGGAGCTGGCGATTCGCAACGTGGTGCACGGGTTGCCGGTGAAGAACACCGATGCGCTGGCCAACCCAGAGGCGCTGGAGCAGTTTCGTGATCGCGTGGAGTTGCGCGAGCAGGCATAATGCCGTCCTTTTTCCCGATGCACAGGTACCCCATGAAAGCCCAAGCCCGCCACATTCTGGTCAAGACCGCTGACGAAGCCGAAAAGCTCAAGCAGCGCATCGCCAATGGCGAGGCTTTCGATGTGCTCGCGAAAAAGTTCTCTCTCTGCCCTTCGGGCAAGCGCGGCGGTGACCTGGGCGAAGTGCGCCCTGGGCAAATGGTCGGTGCTATCGACCAGGTGATCTTCAAAAAGCCGTTACGCGTGGTACACGGGCCGATCAAGAGCAAGTTCGGCTACCACCTGGTACAAACCTTCTACCGCGATTGACAGCAGGGGGCACCTAGCATTTTTGCCAGTTGCTCCATCACCGCACATTGCATATAAAGCAGGCAGGGCCGAAGCGTCGCTTCAGGTTGTGGCTCCTTCAATGGGCACGGAGACCTGTCTATGCGATGCCACCGCTTGCTGCTGCCTGTCGCATTGCCCCTACTGACGTTGCCTTTGTTGGCTCACTCCCAATCCCTGACGGTTTCAGCCGGTGAAAACCTTGGCGCCCTTGTGCAGACGAATGCCGCTGATGAATTTACCCTCACGGGCGGAACGGTTCAGTCATTACAGCAAGGTAATGGCCAAGACACATTCAACATGTCTGGCGGCACGCTAGGGTCGTTGAATCAAGGCGGTGACTTCGACACGTTCAGCATGACCGGCGGCACCATCACGGGCGCATTCGAAGACGGTGACTCGGCCTTTTTCAAAGGCGGCAGCATTGGCCGAATAGACCTCAAGCTCGCAGACAATTTCCTTGAAATTTCCCAGGATCTCGGGGTCGAAACTATCGTTGTCGGCAATGTCGTCAGCGGGCTTGGCAACGATACGATCACCATGACTGGCGGCACCATCGGCGGTGATATCAGTACCAGCAGCGGCGTTGACAAGGTAAGCATCAGCGGCGGCACGCTAAAGGGCGAAATACGTACTGGCAACGATGACGATGTGTTTACCTGGACGGGTGGACAGGTCGGTAAAAGAGTCCTCTTGGAGAACGGCAATGACACGGCCACGGTACGCACCCTGGACCTCGGCAACTCAACGGTTACCCTGGACGGCGGCACCGGCACCGACACATTGACGTTCGAGCAGGCTCAGGTCGGTAAAGGTGCGTTGTACGTCAACTGGGAGTCCATCACCCTCAAGCAAGGCAGCCAGCTTACCCTCAACGACACGCTGACATTGGGAGACTTGGGCGCCACCCAGCCACGCGTGATCCCCGCCACGGGCACCGGCACCTTGCAAATCGATGCAAATAGCACGCTGATCAGCCGCCAGGGCAGCATCGTCAGTATTCAAGTTGAGAACAAGGCATCGGTCGTGAACGCCGGCACCATCGACCTGAGCAGTGGCAACGACGCGCGGGGCCGCCTGACCCTCCAGGGCGACTACACCGGCAACAACGGCACCCTGCGCCTGAACAGCGTGCTGGCAGGCGATGACGCAGCTTCCGACCGCCTGGTGGTCAGCCGGGGGGCCATTGGTGGCTCCACCCAGATGTTCATCAACAACTTCAAGGGTGCAGGTGCGGCAACCACGCAAAACGGCATCCAGGTGGTCGAAGCCCGCGATGGCGCTACCAGCACGGCCACCGCATTCGTACAGACCCAGACGCTTTCGGCCGGTGCCTTCGACTACCGGTTGTTCAAAGGGGGGGTGACGGCAGGTAGCGAAAACAGCTGGTACCTGCGCTCCACCCTGGTCGCGCCACCTGCTCCGGCTACTGTACCGGAACCCGTGCCGGAACCTGGCGAACCTACACAGCCAACCGAACCCAGCCAGCCAAACGAACCGGGCACGCCACCGGTGGTCGCCCCAGCCGCCACTCTACCCGTTGCTGCGCCAGCGCCCGGCCAGGTCGACCTGCCTGCTCCAGTGCAGGGCGAAAGCCTGCCGCTGTATCGCCCAGAAGTCCCGGTGTATGCCGCGGCGCCAAGAGGTGCCGCGATCATCGCCCGTCAGGCATTAGGAACATTCCACCAGCGCCAGGGTGACCAGCAGTTGCTCAAAGCTGACGGCGCCCTGCCCGCCAGCTGGGGCCAGGCCTATGGCGGCGCACTGCGCCAGCAATGGAGCGGTACGGTCAACCCGAGCCTGGATGGCGACCTGTACGGTTTCAAGGTGGGCCAGGACCTGTATGCCAAGGTGGGCGACAACGGCTACCGCCAGCATGTCGGCCTGTACGTCAGCCACAGCCGCCTGGACGCCGACGTCAAAGGTTTCGCCCTGGCCGTGCAGGACCGCCGGGTGGGAGACCTCAAGCTCGATGGCGACAGTGTGGGCGCCTACTGGACGCTGGTTGGGCCGCAAGGCGAATACCTGGATACGGTGCTGCAGTACACCCGCCTGGATGGCCGGGCGCGCTCCGACCGTGGCGACAAGCTGAACATCGATGGCCATGCCTGGACCGCTTCGCTGGAGTCTGGCTACCCTATCGCCCTGTCCGAACGCTGGACCGTGGAGCCGCAAGCTCAGTTGATCGCGCAAAAGGTATCGCTCGACAGCGCCAGCGACAGCGTCTCGCGCATTAGCCATGACGCCCAGGTTGAGCTGACCGGCCGCCTGGGTGTGCGTATGGAAGGTGCGTTCACAGGAAGCAGCGGCCGCCTGTTGCAGCCCTATGCGCAGGTCAACCTATGGCACGGCGACGGTGGCCGCGACACCTTGACCTTCGATGGGGTAGACAAGATCAAGACCGACTACCGCTATACCGCGGTGCAACTGGAAAGTGGCGTGGTGGCGCAGGTCAGCGAAGCACTGAGCCTGCATGGCGGCGTGCAGTACACCGCCAACCTGGACAGCCGCCAGCAGGAATCCAGCGGCGTGAACCTGGGTGTTCGCTGGCAGTTCTAGCGCCGCGCCGCCAGCAAACCGAGGCCAGCGCAACCTAGCAGGGAGGCGCTGACCCGGTTGAACATGCGCCGTGGCCCGGGCTGGCTGAACCAGCGCTGCATGTAGGCGCCCAGGCCCGAGTAGATGGCGATCGCCGCCCATTCCAGCAACAGGAACAATACGCCCAGCCAAAGGAACTGCTCGCTCACAGGCGTAGTGCTGCCAACCGAAACGAACTGCGGCAGAAAGGCGGTGAATATCAGGATGGCCTTGGGGTTGCCAGCCGCCACCCAGAATTCCTGCCGCGCCAGGCGCCAGGTGCCGCGTGGGTGATCGCTGGCCACCACGGCCTCGCCCACCGGTGCGCGCCACAGTTGCCAGGCGATGTAGAACAGGTACGCCGCGCCCACTACCTTGATGGTCAGGAACAGGTATTCGCTGGTATGCAGCACCACCGCCAGGCCCATGGCGGCCAGGGCGATCATGCCGCTGAAGGCGAGGATGCGCCCCCCACCAGCCACACAGGCGGTGCGCAGGCCGTACCGGCTGGCATTGTGCAGCGACAGTAGGTTGTTCGGCCCCGGCGCCATGTTCAGAGCGAAGCAGGCAGGGATGAAAAGCAGCAGGCTTGAAAGGTCCATTCTTGTTTTCCTCTGACAACAGGCGCCTATTTCGGCGTGTGTCGCGCCTTGCGGTCAAGTTACAGCCAGCGATAAAAACTGTACGGGTATGCGCCAGCTGTTACCCTGCCGACACTACCGAGGAGCCTGTAATGCCCCGTTCCCACGCCGTCGTGTGGCGCGACCCGGCCCTGGCGCATGTCGAAAGCCGCCGCGCCTGTAATAGCCGCGCCTGTTACAAGGCCCACAGCCACCCGACGTTTTCCATCGGTGCGGTGGATGCCGGCCACAGCCATTTCACCGGGGCTGCCGGTGGGCAAGAGCGCCTGACACCCGGCACGTTGGTACTGGTCCCGGCCCGCCGTGTGCATGCCTGCAACCCCGAGCCTGGGCAGGCCTGGAGCTACCAGATGCTGCATGTGGATGCCGACTGGCTGACGCAGCTGCGCCTGGAGTCGGGGCTGAGCGGCACCGAGGCCGGCGAGCCAGCACGCATTTGCCGGGCGCCGCAGGTCTATCGGCAGTTCTGCGAGCTGAACAGTTTGCTGTTTTCCCGCGCCAGCAACAGTGAGAAGGATGCGGCGCTGGTTGCCTTTCTGGGGGACCTGGATTTTTCCGCGCACCCACCACTGGTAGCGGCCCCTGCCCTGGAAGCCGCGACATTGAGTGAGGTGCTCGAGCGTATCGAGCACCTCGACCCAGCGCGATTGAGCCTGGAAGCACTGGCGCGGGAGGCTGGGCTTGGGCGCTATCAGCTGATCCGAGCATTTCGCGCAGCGACCGGATTTACGCCCCATGCTTATCTACTCAATGCCCGGGTCAATCGCGGCCGAAAGCTGTTGAGTAAAGGGCTGGCACTGGCAGAGGTGGCCTACCAGCTTGGGTTTGCCGACCAAAGCCATTTCCAGCGGGTGTTCAAGGCCCATGTGGGGGTGACACCGGGGCAGTACCGAGGCGATTGAAGGCGTGCGCGGTCCCCAAGGGGCCGCGTTGGCTTTTTGGGGTTTGCAATATTCTTCAATACGCCCAACACGCGGGGCAGCAGACTGCGGTTTTTTCCGCAGAGCAGCCCCACCCATGCAACAGTTTCTGATCATCGCCCTCGCCCACTTTCTCGCCCTGCTTTCTCCCGGCCCGGACTTCTTCCTGGTCGCGCGCAGCTCGATCAACAGCGGCTGGTGCACTGCCAGCGGTGCTTGCCTGGGCATCGCCCTGGCCAACGGCGCATTCATCGCCATGGCCTTCACCGGCCTTTCGATACTGCAGGAAGGCAGCCTGTTGTTCACCACGCTGCAGCTGGCCGGCGCCAGCTACCTGCTGTACATCGGCGTGCTGTTTCTGCGCCATGCCGGGCAAACCAGCCTGGGCACAGTCGCTGGCAGCCAGCGGGCTCAAGGCTGGTGGCGCAATGTGGGCATGGGCTTCTTGTCCGGCATCCTCAACCCCAAGAACGCGCTGTTCTATGCCAGCCTGGCCAGCATGGTCGCCAGTGCCAGCGTCGGCTGGAAAACGGCCTACGCCGTGTGGATGTTCAGCATCGTACTGCTCTGGGATCTAGCGGTTGCCGTGGCCATTGGCAACCAGCGAGTATTGCGGCGCTTCGCCCGCAGCCTGCCGTGGCTGGAGCGGGCCTCGGGGGTCATGCTGGTGGTTTTGGCGGGGGCGTTGTTGCTGCACCTGGCGCGGGGCTGATCAGTTTCAGGGTACGCATGTCCATCAAGGTGAAATGGCCACTGGCCCACCCGCCCGTGTCCAGGTGCCAGACATTGCCCAACTGCTTGGCCTCCAGCACCGGCGTGTGGCCGACCAGCAAGGCACGCAGGCCCTGCACCGGCTGGGTGTCGCCTTCCTTCAGCCGCCGCCGCGACCACTGGCACACTTCCCGCACCTTGGGGTCGTCCTCCAGTTCCAGCCAGGTGCGCAGTACTGCCCAGTCGGCAAACGGGCTGTCGGCATGCAGCAGGCCCACCAGCCCGGCCGCACTTTCTACTTCTATCGCAATCGGCAGTTGCTCGAAGCGCTCCACGAAGCGCAATTGCTCGCCCCGTGGCAGGTCGAGAAACCAGCTACCTCCAGCGGCGCGGTACATGTCCAGGTCCAGCCGCCCACCGCGCACGCGGGTAATTGCCAGGGCCTCGTGGTTGCCTTGCACGGCATGGAACCAGGGCTGTGCCAACCATTCCAGTGCTGCCTCGCTATGCGGCCCACGGTCGACCAGGTCACCCACGCTGAACAGGCGGTCCACCGCTGGATCGAACCCGACCGCATCCAGGCACTGTTGCAGGCGCTGGAAGTGACCATGGATATCGCCGACCGCCAGGTCCCGTCCCCGGATATTGGCGATCAGCCGCCGAAACCGTCCCATTACAATCTTCCTCTGCTGGTAGCGCCACGCCAGGGGTAAAATGGGAGCACACGCAATCTGCCCCGGAGGTGCATCATGCGTACCGCCCTCGTGTGTGCCGTGCTCATGGCGCTGTCACTGGACAGCATGGCACAAGGTGCCCCGGCCGCGCAGGTCGAGGTGCGTTTCGACCACCCGGAAAAATTCCGCGATGCCAGCCTCGACAGCCACGGTTATGAACGTGGTGCCGACGCCTATGTCATGAAAACCCTCAGCCAATACCTGCAGCAGCTCGGCCAGCGCTACCTGCAACCGGGCCAGCAACTGGTCATCGACATCCGCGACATCGACCTGGCCGGGCGCTTCGAGCCCTGGCACAGCCAGGCCTACGATGTGCGCTTCATGCGCGAGATCACCTGGCCGACCATCGACCTCACCTACACCCTCAGCCAACCTGGCAAACCCGATCAGCAGGCGCAGGAGCGGGTCAGCGACAAGATGTACCTGAGCCGCCCGGGCCGGGTCGCCAGCAGCAGTGACCGCCTGTATGCCGAAAAGGCCATGCTCAGCGACTGGTTCCGCCAACGCTTCGCGACGCACTCGGCTTCCTGAAAAACCCTTCACTGGTACAGGTGTTGGTGCCGATAGTATGCTCGGCCCTTCAACCTGTACCAGGGAATGGTTCTCATGAAACTGTGCGCCGTACAACTGGCATCGCTCAAGGGCGATTTGCCAGGCAACCTCCAGCGTCACCTGGCCTGCATCGAGCAGGCTGCGGCCCTGGGTGCCGAACTGGTGGTGTTTCCCGAACTGTCGCTGACCGGCTACGAGCCGAGTGTGGCGCGCCAGGCCGCCCTGCCGGTGGCCTCCACACGGCTGGACCCGCTGCAAGCCGCTTGTGACCGCCTGGGCATCACTATTGCCGTGGGCCTACCACTGCCAACGCCGGACGGCATACGCATCGGCATGCCGATCTTCAGCCCTGGGGCACCCCGCCAGGCCTATGCCAAGCGGCGCTTGCACGATGATGAACTGCCCTACTTCACCCCAGGCGATCAGGCCTTGCTGCTGGAGATGGGGGAGCACCGGGTGGCGCCGGCAATCTGTTACGAATCGATGTTCATGGCACATGCGGCCATGGCTCGCGAGCACGGTGCCGACCTGTACCTGGTCAGCGTGGCGAAAACCGCCAAAGGCATCCGCGAGGGACACGCGCATTACCCAGAAGTGGCGCGTGAGCTTGGCATGCCGGTATTGATGGCCAACTGCGTGGGGCCGGCTGACACCTTCATCGGCGCCGGCGGCTCCGCTGCGTGGGACAGCCAGGGGCGCTTGCTGGCCAGCCTGGATGAGCACAGTGAAGGGCTGATCGTACTCGACACCCGTAATGCCAGCGCAAGCGCGCTGCCTTTGGACCCGCACCCTGCATGATCTATCTGTTTCTTGCGTTGCTGAGTTATGCCTGCACCTACTACCTGGTCGGCTTGCTGATTCAGGGCCAACTTGCCGATGTGGCCGAGGGTTTGCGCCATCGGCCCGATGCACCTACGCCCGGCGAGTACCTGCGGGAGGTCGAGCCCCTTGCGCGTCGAGCGCATCGGCACTACACCCTGATGGCTGGCTCGATGCTGGCCGTACTGGTCTGCCTGGTCGCCAGCTGGTTCGGCTGAAGCCTTAGAAGTCCAGCGCCAGGCTTTGCCGGCCCTCCAGCGCCAGCAGGTACTGCTTGGCCGCGAGGCCACCGGCAAAGCCAGTCAAGCTGCCCGACGCGCCGATTACCCGGTGGCACGGGGCGATGATCGAAATCGGGTTGCGGCCATTGGCGGCGCCTACGGCACGCACCGCGCTGGGGTTGCCGATTTGCCGGGCGATATCGCCGTAGCTGCGGGTTTCGCCGAACGGTATCGCCAGCAGCGCGGCCCACACCTGCCGCTGGAACTCGGTGCCGGCAAAGTCCAGCGCCAGTTCGAAACGCTGGCGCTTGCCGGCAAAGTACTCGCCGAGCTGGCGAGCGGTTTCCACCAGTACCGGGCACTGGTCATCACGGTGCAGGGCGCCCAGGCGTACGCGGTTTTCCCGCTCCTCTTCCCACAGCACAGCTGCCAGGCTGTCGCCACGGGCCACCAGGGTCAGCGTGCCGACGGGCGATTGCATGAAAGTGAAAGCGCTGGACATAGCGGGCTCCTGCTGGTTGCGATCAACTTACTGTACGCATCCACAGTTACTGATGCACCCGCTTTCTTGCTCAAGTCATTGCGCAGCCGGCAATGCACCGCGCCTGGCTGAGGTTGACCTTGGGGATCAGATCGTCAGGAATACGCGAAGTCGCCGACAGGTTGTAGACATGAAAATGTTCGTTGACCACTTCTCTGGCCATCAGTGTCAACGACGGCAGAATGCGGCTGTCCCAATGCTGGTCCAGCCCGCACGGCGAACACTCGCCGTTGCCGTTCTCGTAGAAGCGCCCGACGCTCTGATCGAGGTCTACCCCTACCAGCAGCACCTCTTCGAAGCCCAGGTGGTAAGCCAGCTGCAAGGCCACGTACGCCACTGTGCGAGCATCGAAGAAACCATGGGCCAGGTCTTTGCTGAAGGCAATCGAACGGCTACGTTTGCTCCACAGTGCGCGGTTGCACACGCAGCTGTCACCGTGGCCACGCAAACCGTCCAGCAGGCCTGGCGTGTCGGCTTTGTGCAAGGCATAACACTCGGTATCCGCTGGCACATTGGCACCCGCATACTGCTCGGGCCAAAGTGCCAGGCGCTCGCTGTCGCGCAAGGCCGTGGCGAACAAGGCCGGCTGTTGCAGGCGAAAACTTTTGTCGGTGCACACGTAAAAGAACGGTTTGATACCGTGTTCGGCGGTCATGGCAACCGAGCCGTTCATGGCGATGATGGGCAAATGGGCGAATTCGCCCAATGGAAAATGCTTGGCAGACGCACCGGACGCAAGTATCACCACGGGGCCCTGCTGGGTGTTGCGACACGCCTCGAAATGGGAGAACGCCCCGCGTTCAGCGCTTGGCTGCGACGGAAGTGTGTTCATCAATGGCATCTTTAACTGGACAGTACAAACCACAATACTGATCCGTGTATACGCCGTGGCCGCTTTTACCTAACTTTACCTAGCTGAACATCAGTCAACCGCCATCCCTTGTTTGGCGGGGTTTTGGGGCCGCTGCGCAGCCCCAGAAAAACGCAAGCCAACGCTAGACTTCCGTCTGGCGGATGCGTTTCTTGTCGATCTTGCCGACACTGGTCCGGGGGATCTCGTCCACACAACGCAACTGCCGTGGTATCGCCCACTTGTTCAAGTGCCCGCTGTCGACAAACGGCTGCAGGTGCCTGGCCAATGACGGCTGGTCCAGTTGCACACCCTCACAGCAGACCACCAGGGCCAAGGGTTGTTCCCCCCACTGTGGATCAGGAACACCGACGACAGCCACCGAGGCGACAAACGGGTGCTGGCTGATCAGGTTTTCCAGCGCTACCGAGCTGACCCACTCGCCACCGGTCTTGATCACGTCCTTGATCCGGTCGCGGATACGCACCACGCCCGCCGCATCGATACAAGCCAGGTCACCGGTGTGCATCCAGCCCCCCAACCACAGTGCTGCGCCTTGCTCCGGTTCGTGCAGGTAGCCTTGGGTCAGCCAAGGCGCGCGCACCACGACTTCACCCAGGCTTTCACCGTCGTGCGGCACCTCCCGGCCCTCGCTGTCGACGATACGCAGGTCCACCATGGCAATCGGCACACCGGCATCGATGCGCAGCGGCAATTGTTGCGCCATGGGCTTTGCCAGCAGCTCGGCACTCAGGTAGGTGATGCTGAGCAGCGGGCAGCTTTCCGACATGCCGTAACCACAGTGCACGCTGATGCCGCGCTCGCTGGCGCGCTGGGCCAGGCCCAGGGTCAGCGCGCTGCCGCCCAGCAGCATTTTCCAGCCGGCAAGGTCGGTGCGGCGCCCTTGCTCGCTGTCGAGCATCATCTGCAGCACCGTTGGCACGCAATGGGAGAAGGTCACCCCCTCCTCATGGAACAGGCGCACCAGGCGGTTGGGCTCGTAGCGCCCCGGGTAGACCTGCTTGATGCCAAGTGCCGTCGCCACGTAAGGCACGCCCCAGGCATGCACATGGAACATGGGCGTGATCGGCATGTACACATCGCCGGTGCGCAGCAGCGGTACCTCACCGCACGCGGCCAAAGTGCCCTGCTCGACCAGGGTATGCAGCACCAGTTGCCGGTGACTGAAGTACACACCCTTGGGGTTGCCGGTGGTACCGCTGGTATAGAACAGCGTGGCCAGCGAGTTTTCGTCGAAGTCCGGGAATTCGAAGTACGGTTCTGCAGCCGCCAGCATGGTTTCGTACTCGCCCAGCAGAGGCACGCCTTGCGCGGCGTGACCGCCGTCACTCAGGCGGATGAAGCCCTCCACTGTCGGCAGGTCGGCGCGCAGCTGCTGCATCAACGGCAGGAAGTCGTCGTGCACCAGCACCAGCCGGTCCTCGGCGTGGTTCATGGTGTAGCGCACCTGCTCGCTGGACAACCGCACGTTTACCGTATGCAACACCGCGCCCAGCATGGGTACGGCGAAGAAACACTCCAATGCGCGGTGGCTGTCCCAGTCGAGCAAGGCCACGGTGTCGCCAGGCTGGACCCCGGCAGCGCTCAGCACGTTGGCCAGCCGTTGAATACGCTCCAGCAACGTGGTGTAGGTGTAGCGCAGCTTGTCGGCGTAGACGATTTCCTGGTTGGGCTGGTAGCGCACACCCGACAACAGCAGGCGCTTGATCAGCAGCGGGTACGCATAGGCCTGCTCGGCCGGGGGCATGACGCGGGTAGTGATCATGTGGGTGGCCTTCACAGTTGCCCGGCCTCGAGCAGGTACAGGCTATCGCTGCCGGCCCTCACGCTGGCGCTGAGCGAGTGGATGCGTGGCAGCAGGCGGGCAAAGTAGAAGCGCGCGGTGCCGAGCTTGCTCAGGTGGAACGGTTCAGGTGCCGCATGGGCCAGGCACACCACAGCCATGCGCGCCCACAGGTAGGCGTAGAGGGTGTAGCCAAACACCTGAAGGTACTCCACCGCCGCCGCGCCAAGCTCGCGCGGGTTGCCTTGGCCACGGTCGAGCAACCAAGCGCTCAGTTCGTCGAGGTTGTGCACGGCAGCCAGCAGTGGCGCAGCGAACTCGGCGTGCTCCACCGGCAGCGCCTCGGCAAAGGCGACCATTTCGTCAGACACGCCAAGGTAAGCCTTGCCACCATCACCCAACAGCTTGCGCCCGACCAGGTCGAGGGCCTGGATGCCGTTGGTACCTTCGTAGATCTGGGTGATGCGGCAGTCACGTATCAACTGCTCCTGGCCCCACTCACGGATATAGCCGTGGCCACCCAGTACCTGCTGGCCGTGCACGGTGGTCTCCAGCCCCATGTCGGTGAGGAAGGCCTTGGCCACCGGTGTAAGCAACGCCACCTTGGCTTCGGCCTTGGCGCAGGCAGCCGGGTCATCGCTGTACTTGGCCAGGTCCAGCTGCAACGCAACGTAGGTTGAAAACGCCCGCCCACCTTCGTTCAGCGCTTTCATGGTCAGCAACATACGGCGTACGTCCGGGTGGACGACAATCGGGTCGGCATGCTGCGCCAGTGCTTCGGCGCCTGTCGGCGCGCGGCCTTGCAGGCGATCACGGGCATAGGCGATGGCGCCCTGATAGGAGCGCTCGCCCAGGGCCAGGCCCTGGATGCCCACGCCCAGGCGCTCGTAGTTCATCATGGTGAACATGGCATTGAGGCCCTTGTTCGGCTCGCCTACCAGGTAGCCGGTGGCGCCATCGAAGTTCATCACGCAGGTGGCCGAGGCCTTGATGCCCATCTTGTGCTCGATCGAGCCGCAACTTACCGCGTTGGCCTCGCCCAGCGCACCGTCGGCGTCGACCAGCACCTTGGGCACCAAAAACAGCGAGATACCTTTGGGCCCGGCGGGCGCATCGGGCAGCCGCGCCAGCACCAGGTGGATGATGTTTTCGGTCAGGTCCTGCTCGCCGCCAGTGATGAAGATCTTCGTGCCGCTGATGCGGTAGCAACCTTCGGCGATGGGCTCCGCGCGGGTGCGGATCAGCCCCAGGTCGGTGCCAGCGTGCGGTTCGGTAAGGCACATGGAGCCGGTCCAGCGGCCTTGGTACATCGGCGGCAGGTACAGCGCCTTCAGCGGCTCGCTGGCATGGTTGAGCAGTGCCAGGCAGGCCCCGGCGGTCAGCATTGGGTACAGGCCGAACGATAGATTGGCGGCATTGAGCATCTCCTCGAGCTGAGCACCGATCACCTTCGGCATGCCCATGCCACCGTATTCCGGGGCCCCGGCCACACCTACCCAGCCGTCGGTGGCGAATGCCCGATAGGCATCGGCGAAACCATCGGGAGTACGTACCTGGCCAGCCTCCCAGCGGCAGCCCTGCTCGTCGCCACTGCGGTTGAGCGGCGCTACCCGCTCGGCGATCAGCTTGCCGGCCTGTTCGAGTATGGCCCGGGCCGTGTCGCCGTCGACCACCTCGGCCAGTGCGGGCGTTTGCGCCCACCAGGTCGGGATGTCGAACACTTCGTTCAACAGAAAATCCATGTCACGCAGTGGCGGAAGGTAATCAGACATGAGGCGAACACTCGCTTTCTTGGGTTTTCGAATGGGCTTTGGCCTGGGCTTCGGCAGTTGCCTGGGGGCCCACGCCGCGCAGAAGGAAGTGCGACAGCGCCGGTATCAGCACCAGCGCGCCGAGCATGTTCCACAGGAACATGAAGGTCAGCAGCAAGCCCATGTCGGCCTGGAACTTGATCGGTGACCAGGCCCAGCCGACCACGCCGGCCGCCAAGGTGATACCGACCAGCCCTACCACCCGGCCAGTGAAAGCCACGGCTTTCTGATAAGCCTGGGCCAGGCTCAGGCCGGCGCGCTGGTAATGCAGCTGCACGCTAAGCAGGTACAGCGCGTAATCCACGCCAATACCCACGCCCAAGGCGATGACCGGCAAGGTGGCAACTTTGACGCCAATGCCCATGGCCACCATCAGCGCCTCGCACAACACCGAGGTGAGCATCAACGGCAGAATCGCCACCAGCGTGGCACGCCAACTGCGGAAGGTGATCAGGCAGAACAGCGTCACCGCCAGGTAAACCAGCAACAGCATGCGGTGGTTGGCCTCGCGCACCACCACGTTGGTGGCGGCTTCGATACCGGCGCTGCCGGCCGCCAGCAGAAACTGATGCTCGGCGCTGCCGTTGGCCTGGGCGAAGCGCTCGGCCGTTGCGGCGACCTGGGCCAGCGTGTCGGCGCGGTGGTCCTTGAGGTAGGCGATCACCGGCATCAGCGAGCAATCGTTGTTGAACAGCTCCGGTGCGTTGACCGAGGCTTGCTGCGCGGCGTAGTTGAGCACGTCCTGGTTGCGCTGCAGGCTGTTCAGGCGCGGGTTGCCTTCGTAGGTACCGGCGGTGATCTGGCGCACGGCGTTGGCCAGCGACACGGTGGTCTGCACACCCGGCAACTGTTGCAGCTCCCAGGCCAGGCGATCAGCGAGGATCAAGGTCTGGTATTGCAGGCAGCCTTCGGGGGCGGTCTTGACCATGACCGCGAAGGTGTCGCTGGACAGTGCGTAATGCTGGGTGATGTAGGCGTTGTCGAGGTTGTAGCGCGAATCCGCGCGCAGCTCGGGGGCGCCGCTGTCGAGGTCGCCGATTTTCAACTGCAGACTGCCCCAGATGCCAAGGGCGGCCAAGGCCAGGGCAACCAGCAGCGCAGCGCTGGCCCACCTGCGTTGCGTGAAGCGGTCAAGCAAGTCCCACAGCCGGCCGAAGCCACGGTGTTGATCGGCGCGGGCATCGATGCGCAGCGCCCGCTCGGCAGCCTGGCGGCCCACACCGACATAGGACAGTGCCACGGGCATCAACAGCAATGAGGTAAAGATCAGCACCGCCACACCAATGCTGGCGGTAATAGCCAGGTCCTGTATCACCGGAATGTCGATCAGCATCAGCACGGCAAAGCCCACGGCATCGGCCAGCAATGCGGTGACACCTGCCACGAACAGGCGGCGGAACGTATAACGGGCGGCAATCTGCCGATGGGTACCACGGCCTATGTCCTGGAGGATGCCATTCATCTTTTGCGCGGCATGCGACACGCCGATGGCGAAGATCAGGAACGGCACCAGGATCGAGTACGGGTCGATGGCATAACCCAACCAGGCGACGATACCCAGCTGCCATACCACCGCAGTCAGCGAACACAGCACCACCAGCAAGGTGCTGCGCACACAGCGGGTGTAGCAGTAGATGATCACCAGGCTGGTGAGCACCGCCAGGGCAAAGAACGCCATCACCTGGATCAATCCGTCGATCAGGTCGCCCATCAGCTTGGCAAAGCCGATCACATGAATGCGGTACTGGCCGCTGGCCTGGTACTGGCTGCGCAACTGTTCGAGCTTTTGCGAAAAGGCATGGTAGTCCAGGCCTTTGCCGGTGGCTGAGTCCTGGTCGAGCAGCGGCACCACCAGCATGCTCGACTTGAAGTCGCGCGCTACCAGGCTGCCGACGATGTTGGCGCGCTCGATGTTTTGCCGCAGCTGTTCGATGTCGCCAGCCGCGCCCTGATAGCCGTCGGGCATGACCGGGCCACCTTGAAAACCTTCCTCGGTAACCTCGGTCCAGCGCACCGCCGGGCTCCACAGCGACTTCACCCAGGCCCGGTCCACGCCCTGGCTGAGAAACAGCTCGTCGTTGATGTGGCGCAGGGTCTGCAGGTAGCCGGGGTCGAAGATATCGCCCTGGGTGTTTTCCACCACCACTCGCACCGCATTGCCCAGGCCGCGCAACGAGGTGCGGTTGGCCAGGTAGTTCTGGATGTAGGGGTGGCTCTGCGGCAGCATCTTGTCGAAGCTGGGGCGCAGCTCCAGGCGGGTCAGCGCCATGAAGCCCAGCACCAGTGTCGCCAACAGCATGCACAGCAGAAATGGCAGGCGGTGGTTGAACACCAGGCGTTCCAGGCCATTGCCCGAGCGCGGGTCGAAATCGGCAAGGTTGCGGATTACCGGAAGGGTATCTTGGCGGTTAGCGGCCATCAGGGTCTTCTCTTGTTATGGGTGCGGCGTGGGGTTACCGAACAGGTTGCGCACGCCCCGCTCGCCCACCAGCACCAGGCCGTTGTCGGCATCGCTGGCGAGTGCGGTCACCGGGCCACGGGCGCTTTGTGGCACCGGGCGGAAGCTGGCGCCGTCGTCGCGGCTGAGCAACAGGTCGCCGGCCTGGCTGGCCAGCCACAGCTGCCCGTCGCGATCGATACCGGCGGCGGTGAGGCTGGTATTGACGCCCGTGTCGACCGGCTGCCACTGCTCGCCGCCATCGGTACTGCGATAAGCGTGGCCGCGCAGGCCGTATATCAGCAGCACACCGGGCTTGCCGATGGCGCCGAACAGAGTGCCGGCGTAGGGGGTATCGACGCGGCTGAAGCGCTCGCCGTTCCACTTCAACAGCAAGCCCTGCTCGCCCGTGATGTACAGGTTGTCAGCCACTGCGGCCAGGCTGGTCAGGTGCAGGCCTTGCGGGTTGTCGCTGTGGTCGAGCCAGGGCTGCCAGTGCTCGCCGCCGTCCGTGGTGCGCAGCAGCAGGTTGAACACGCCCACCGCGTAGCCATGACGAGCATCGCTGAACCACACATCGAGCAAGGCATTGTCGGTGCCAGCGCCGGGCAGCTGTTCAGCCAACGCTCGACCATCCAGCTGCCTTTGCCAGTGCACGCCAGCATCACGGGAGTGCAGTACCACACCATCATGGCCGACCGCCCAGCCCAGTTCAGGCGTGGCAAAGCTCACCGCATTCAGGTCGGCGCTGACCGGCACCTGGGCCTGCTGCCAGTGCGCGCCGTGGTCGTCGGAATAGAGGATATGCCCGCGTGGGCCGACCGCGACCAGGCGCTGCCCGGCCAAGGTCACATCACGCAGGGCGCTGCTGCTGGCCAGGGTGCTGGGCATGGCGGGCACATCCAGCACATCGGTGAATGGCGCCGCCTGTGCCGCGCCCTGCAGCGCGGCCAGGGCCAACATCACCACGCTGCATCGTTTGAAGACAGACATTGGCAACCTCTGTTCCATGGTTCAGCGAATGCCATTGCCGGCCAGTGACTCGGGCGACCACTGGGTTTTCGACAGCGGCTCGATGTAGCGGATGCCACCATAGGCACCGACCACGCCGTTGAGGTTGTAGGTGCCGCCGATCAGGTCGTAGATCATGAACGGCGTGGCGTCCGGGGTCTGCTTGTCGTAGCTCTGGGTCAGGAAGGCGAACGAGCCCCGGTACAGCTGGCCACGGGCGTCGTACTGGTCGGAGGCAAGGGCGATCCAGCTGTCTTCGTCAAGGTAGAAGCGGCGCTTGTGGTAGATGTGGCGTGCGCCGTCCTTGAGCTTGCCTTCCACCACCCAGACGCGGTGTTTTTCCCAGCGCACGAACTGCGGTGCCAGGTGGTTGGGCGTGATCACCTGCTTGACGTCGGTGTTGTAGGTCAGCTGGTAGGTGTTGTACGGCACGTACATTTCCTGCTTGCCCACCAGGGTCCAGTCGTAGCGGTCCAGCGCGCCGTTGAAGACGAACACGTCGTCGTAGGTGCCAGAGCCGGAGGTACCCGGGTTGGGCGTGTCGTAGGCCAGGTTGGGCGCCAGCTTCACCCGGCGTTGGCCTGGCAGGTATTGCCAGGCGTTGCGTGGCTGCACCAGCGGGTTTGCGGCGTCGCGCAGCATCATCGCTTCACCGGCACGGCGTGCGGGCCCGGTGTACACCAATTTCATCTGGTAGTAGGTGTCCTTGGCGCCGATCGGCTTGGCCATGTCCTCGTAAATCGGGTAACTGATGTTGGCCTGTCCAGTGGTCGACAGCGACGGTTTGCCGGCGGCGTCGACGTTCCACGAGTCGTACTTGGCGGTCATGCTCACGCCCTGGTAACGCAGCAGGAAGTTCCACATGGCTTCGGCGCCGTTCTGCGGAATGGGGAACGGGATACCCGGCAGCACGTTGTCTACTGCAGTGCCGCCCTCCTGGCTTTTGGCAGCGGTGGCGTTCTTGCGGGTGTTGTCGAGCACCGCCTGCGGCAGCGCTACGCTGCGATGCGTCGGGTACACGTCGACGCGGTAGCTGGGATAGCGCTTGAGCAGTTCCAGGGTGGTGGCGGTCAGCTGAGCCTTGTACTGATCGGCATTCTTGCCATCGATCACCAGCAGCGGCTTCTCGCTGGCAAACGGGTCCGGCCGCATGCTGGCACCGCTCTGGTAGCTGGCCGGGGGCGTTTGCAGGCCGCCCTGGTAGGCCGGGATCGAGCCGTCGGCATTGCCGGCCTTTTCGGCGCCGATGGCGGTCAGGTTGCTGCCCAGGTGTGCAGCCTGGTCAGGGGAAACGGCCGCCTGGGCGGCATTGAGCGCGGCCAGCGACAGGCACGAGGCAAGCAGGGTACGTACGAAATTCATGATGGTTGTCTTCCTGTGTAGGCGGTAGGAAACATGACTCAGAAGGTCGTCTTGACGGTCAGGTACAGGGCGCCACGGTCTTCAGTGGTGGCACCACCCCCCGAGAAGGAGGCGTAGCCGCCGCCGTAGCAGGTGTAATCCTGTTCGCCGTCCAGGGCATTGGGGGTGCTGCCGTCGGTCTGGCCGTCCTTGCAGGCCTTGGTCTCACCGAAGCTGTCGACGTACTTGAGGTCGACGAAGTACTGGTTGTAGATCGCAGCGCTGAAACCCACCGCGTAGTTGCCAGTGTTCTCGGCACCGCCACCCTGCACCGGCGATACACCGTCGATGCCGACGTTGACCGAAAGCGGCATGCTCAGGTCCATGCCCGGAAACACCTGGTACCAGGTAGGGGTGAAATTGACGGCGATGCCCCAGTTGTCGCGGGTGGCCTTGTCGATGCCGCGGTAGCTGCTCTTGCCTTTGTACAAAGCTTCGTTGTGGCTATCGAGCTTGAGCAGGTTGCTGTAGAACAGCTCGCCCAGCAGGGTTGCCGAGTCGAACAGCGGTGTGTCGCCAATCGTCATCAGGCCGTTGAGGGTGAAGTGCAAGGTGTCGCCGGTGGCGCTCAGGCTGTCGCCATCCTTGGGCACGTCGTAGATCACCCCGCTGCTGGGCAGCCGTGCCGGCAGCAGGCCAAAGCCGCCGCCCAGGCCGCCTTGGCCGGGGGCGCTGACGATTGCCGGAATGCTCGCCAGCGGCATGTTGTGGCGGATGTTCAGGTCGCTGCCGACGCTGATGCCCGCCACATCCTTGGAGAGGCTCAGCCCATAAATGTCGATGTTGTCGGCGTAGGCAAACTGGTAAGTGGTGCTTTGCAGCGAGTTGTAGAGGTTGCCGATCGCGCCTTGGCGGCTGCCCGGTGGGTTGCCGAATGGGCCGTTGGCCACGGTCATGCCGCGCGCATCGAGCCAGGCCTGGGGCAGGATCTCGGACGTCTTGCGGTAGTAGAAGCCGAGGGTGCCGCCCAGCCACTCTGGCGACCACTTGGCCATGATGCCCCAGTCACCGCTTTTGCCGGGGGTCAGGTCATGACCGCGGCGAATGGTGGTGAGCGCACCGCGCACCGGGATCAACCCCGGCGTACCGGTGTGGCCCAACAGGAAGCTCTGCGCGCCCTCACCCACCACATCAGAGCCGCCATAGTACGTGCCGGCTTCAGGCAGCCGGGCGGCATCCCAGTCGAAGAAGTACTGGGCACCCAGGGTGAGCTCGGAGTTGACCAGGAACGCGGTCGACAGCTGGTTGCGGGGTACGAAAAGCTCCTTGGCCTCGGTGCCCGGCGAGGCCGCCAGCTTGGCCAGGTCCAGGCCTGATTGGCCATAACTCAGCGAATGCACCGGGTTGAGCAAGGTTTCACCCCAGAACAGGTTGTGCTGGCCCAGCTTGGCGCTGACCTGCGACGCTTCGCCCACGTCACGGCTCATGAACACGAAGGCATCCAGCACTTCGCCAGACGGGCCGCTGTAGTAACGCTGGGCGTAGTTGCTCAGGTGTGGGCTGCCTAGCGGGATGCCGGTCCCAGGCAGGCCATTGAGGCTGGGGTTGATACCCGACTGGTCACCGTTGCCGTTGACGAATGGGTTGCTGTTGGAGCCGGTGTTGTCATAGGCCTTGTCGTACCAGCTGGCAGTGCTGACGCGAAAACCGCTGTTGCCCTGGTACACCACATCCAGCTCGGTCAGCAGGTCGACCCGGTTGGTGATGTTGGTGCCGGCCTTGCGGAAGTTGTAGTCGCCGTCGTTGCTGTTGGGCGTGCCCAGCAGGCGCTTATCGGCACTCTCGGTACGCACGCCGTAGTTGTATTTGACGGTATTGTCGAAGCGCACGGCCCAGTCTTCATGGCCGGTATCGACTTCGAACGCCTGGGCGGCGGGCAGCGTGAGCAGGCCGATGGCGCAGGCGAGCAGGCAGCGCTGTGGTTTCACAGCACGGTGAATGCGGTGTTCTGGCATTACGATGGCTCCACGTATTGTTATTGTTTTTTACGCCGCCCGTCTGTTGCGGGCGTGGCTGGGGCGTCCATGCGTTACTACAGGTTTGCGGCGTCCAGTCGGCGGATCAACGCCTCGGCCAACGGCCAAGGGCCGAAACCGGAAGCCGGGTTGAGGTGTCCAACGGCGCCCAGGTTGACCAGCTCGCTGCCCCAACGCCGGGCCAGCTCACCGGCAGCGGCGTAGCTGGCGAGGTGGTCATTGCTGCTGGCCGCGACAATGCTGGGAAAGGGCAGCGGCGTAGGTGGAAGTGGCGACCAGCCCATCTCGGCCAGGCTGGCCGGGCTTGGGTAATGCTCGGGCCAGTGGGCGTCGAGGTCAGGTGGGGCCGCCAGCGATGCGCCCTTGATCGCCCGCCCGTAGCGCGCCGCCCAGTGGGCGACCATCAATGTGCCGGCACTGTGTGCCACCAGCAGCACCGGGCCATCGACCTGTTCCAGCTCGCGCTGGATTGCCTCGACCCGCGCGTTACAGCACAGGCCGTCGACTTCCAGCGGCGGTACGCTGCGCACCTTGGCCAGGCGGCCGGCAAGCAGGGTCTGCCAGTGTTCGGCCACGTGGCCGCGCAGGCCAGGGACAATCAGCACGGTGGCTGTGGTTTGCAGTTTTTCCACGGTGAACCTCGTGTGCGGTTTAGCGCTTGAAGTTCACAGTAAACAGGCCTCCACCGGGGTGCTTTACATTGGGCGTCAGGCGCTTTTCATTTGATGACAACCACATAAACAGGGCTTTGCTTTTCAATTGATGACACGCAGGCTATAAAACCAGTGGCCCTGCAAACCCCGGCTTTAGGGACAACAATAAAAAATGCCTGCTTTCGTTCGTGCCGCCAGCTTGACCAACTACCTGGAAGTGTCCCGCCATCTGGGCCTCAACCCCCATGCACTGCTTGCGCAGGTCGGCCTTAACGCCGCCTTGCTCGACGACCCCAACCGGCGTATCCCGGTGGCCAGCGTCATCAGTTTGCTGGAAGCTTCCGCCAGCGCCACGAAGTGCGAGAGTTTTGGGTTGCGCATGGCCGAGCTGCGCCAGCTATCGGACTTCGGCGAAATCAGCCTGTTGCTCAGCCACCAACGCAACCTGCGCGATGCGCTGCAGGTGATCGTGCAATACCGCCACCTGCTCAATGACGCGCTGGCCATTCATATCGAAGAAGCCGGCAAGACCGTGATCATTCGCGAAGAGGTGATCAACGAACGCGCGCCCTGCAGCCGCCAGGCCACCGAGTTGGCCATCGGCGTGATGATGCGCTTGTGCGCGGCACTGCTGGGCGCCCACTGGCACCCGATCAGTGCCAACTTCACGCATGCGGCCCCCGCCGACCCCGCCATTCATCGGCGCATCTTCGGCTGCACGCTGGTGTTCGGCAGCGAGTTCAACGGTATCGTCTGCCCCGCCGCCGACCTCGACAGCGCCAGCCCGCAGGCCAACGAAGCCATGGCCCGCCTGGCACGGCGCTACCTCGACACGCTGCCGGCCAGCGGCGTACCGTCGCTGGAACTGGAACTGCGTAAAACCATCTACCTGCTGCTGCCCATGGGCCGTGCCACCATCGAGCAGGTGGCGCAGACCCAGGGCATGAACGTGCGTACATTGCAGCGGCGGCTGGAAGAAAATGGTTTGACGTTCAAGGACCTGATCAACAACGTGCGCCGCGACCTGGTGATGCGCTACCTGGAAAACCCCGGTTACTCGCTGGGGCGCATCGCCGACATGCTCGGTTACTCGATGCCCAGTTCGTTCACCCGTTGGTTCATCGCCCAGTTCGGCATGCCACCGGCTGTTTGGCGGGCTCAGCACACGCCGCAGCCATGAGCCCATGGTGGTCTTGGCGGCGGTTCAAGACGCCGCTTCGCCGTCCAGCACGATAAAGACCTGCCCATCCTGTTGCTCGATCGGGTAGCTGGCGACTTTCAAGGCCTTGGAGTTGATCAGGTAGCCGCTGGCCAGGTCGAAGCGCAGACCATGCGCACAGCACTGAATGACCCGCCCTTCCAGGCGACCACCGCACAACGACGCGCCCTGGTGCGGGCAACTGTCGTCGATGGCGTATAGCGTGTCGGCGACATTGAACAAGGCCACGCTGCGGCCCTCGCAGGCCAGCAGCACCCGGCCATTGCGCTCCGGCAGTTGCTGAGGGCTCAGTGCGATACGCCGGTTCATGCCTGCACCACCGCTTGCAAGGCGTCATTCATGGCGGCAAACAGCGCCTCGGCTGGCCGCACCCCGGCAAGCAGCGGGCCCTGGTTGAAGCGATAGCGTGGTACGGCGCTGCCCGCTCGCCCTGCACCGTCAAGGAACGGGCTGCCATCGTCACGCAAACAGTCGATCACCTGCCCGGGCTCAAGCCCGCAACCCTGGGCGATGCCGAGCAATGTGCGGCTATCACCCAGGTCGCGGCCCTGGTGGAAATAGGCAATGAACAGTTGCGCCAGCAACGCTTCCTGCTGCGGCGCGCTGAGCAGGCTGCCGGCCCGTTGCATCAAGCGGTGGGCATTGCCGGTATTGGGCATGCGACGGATGCGCGAAAAATCGATGTCCTCGCCCACCACACTGGCAGCAGCACGCACCTGAGCCTGGCGCTCGCGTACCGCCTGCTCGCTGCCCAGGCGTTGCAGGTAGAAGGTATTGAAAGGCACCCCGTTGGCAGGCAGCCCCGGCAGCAACTGAACGCCCCGCCAGTGTATCTGCACCTGTACCTGTGGCTGCTCACGCTGCAGCAGCAACAAGGCCGCTTGCAGGTGCCGCTGGCCAATCAGGCACCAAGGGCAGACGAAATCGAAAAACACTTCGATGGACAACAGCTGTTTCACAGTTTCAACTCCTGGAGCGCAGACGGTCCATGTCGCGGTGGTAGTGACGCTTGGCGATAAAGAACACGGCCGCCGCCGCGATGCTGATCAGCGGCACCAATTGCAGCGCGGCCTGCAGCCCGATCAAGTCGGACACCCGGCCCGTGATCAGTGGCCCGGTGGCCAGGCCCAGCAGGTTGTTGGCCAGGGTCAGGGTGGCGAATGCCGTGCCATGCACCGATGCATGGGTAAGGTTGGCAACCATGGCGCTGGACGGGCCATTGGTACCGGCGGCGATCATCATGCCCAGGCAAATCAGTACCAGTTGCGCGGTGCCGGCAGGCAGCGCAAAGGCAATGCTCAGCAGCATGCAACTGCCCAGGCAGTAGGCGATGGCCAGGCTGATCTTGCGGTCCGGGCGCTGTCGCCCAAGGCGGTCGCAGAGCATGGCGCAGAGGATCATGCCGATACCGCTGCACAGCACGATGACGGCGGCGATTGCCCCGGCACGGTCGGTACCCATGGCGTAATAGCGGTTGAGGTAACTGGGCATCCACACGATCAGGGTGCCACCGACGAACAGTTGCAGGCCGCTGCCGACATAGGCGGCGATGACCGATCGGCTGCTGTACAGCGTGCGCAGCGGGCGGCTGGCCTTGTCGAGCGCCTGCTGCGCGCACTTGGGTGCAATGCGCGCCTCCTTGACGATCATCGGATACACCATCGCCAGCACCAGGCCGAACAATGCCATGCCAGCAAATGCCCAGCGCCAGCCCAAATGCTGGGCCAGCACGCCGCCCAAGGCCATGCCCAGCACCGAACCGAACATGCCGCCGGCCATGAACGCCCCGGCCAGCGTCGAGCGCATGTCGCGGGGGAACACTGCGACCACCACGGCAATGCCGACACTGCCATAGGCTGCCTCGCCAACCCCGACCAAAAAGCGCGCAATGAACATTTGCGGGTAGTTTTCCGCCAGGGCACAGCCGAGCGTGGCCAGGCTCCACAGCACCGCCATCAGCACCAGGCTGCGTACCCGGCCGAAGCGGTCGGCCAACAACGACAGCGGAAAGGTCAGCAGGCCGACCATCAGCGCGACGATGCCGCTGAGCAAGCCGAGCTGGCTGTCGCTGAGCGCCCATTCGCCCTTTAGCAGCGGGAACACCGCATTGAGCACCTGGCGCGACATATAGTCGGAGATCAACAGGCCGAAGGTCAGGGCAAACACCACCCAGGCATAGCGCCGGGGGACGCTGTGGGCGGTGTCGGTGCCGGAGTCTTCGGCACTGGCGAGATAGGTGGCCATGTTGCCTCCTTGGGTGTGGTGTGGGTTTTTCTTGTTGTTATGCACTACTGCTCAAGCTTGGTCGGCCCCTGTGGGAGCGGCCTTGTGTCGCGATAGGGCTGCAACGCAGCCCCAGGATTTCAGTGCAGATGCACCTTTTGCAGCCCTATCGCGACGCAAGGCCGCACTCATCTGGCCGTGCCAACGTTTGTATCAAGTACGCTGCGGCACACCCTTCTCACCCGCCTGGCGGTTCGGCGCCATGCCATTGGCTTTAAGCGTCTGCTCGATACTGTCGTACTGCTGCCCGATGCGGTAAATGGCCCGGGCCTCCTTGCCGCTGGCAATCTCGCGCCCCAGTTCGTGGGCCACGCGCACGGTCTGCTGGATCTGCTGCACCGAGGTGAAGCGTTTGCCGTGCTGGTCGATGATGGTGTCTTCGTTGCCACAGCGCGGGTGCAGGCCCATGGCCAGGGCCATGGTGTTGAACGGCAGCACGTTCTTCAGCAACGATTCGGCGGTCAGGGTGCAACCGTCCGGTGCGCGGTGGATGAAGTTGAAGAAGTTGAACGGGTTGGGGCCGTCGAAACCGCCGCCAATGCCGATCCAGGTCAGGTTCAGCGGGCCCATGTAATCACCACGGCGCACGATGCGCTCGAGGGTTTCCAGGGCATGCATGCCGGTCAGTTGGAAATGCGGCTGGATGTTGCTGGCCTGCAGGCGGCGCAGGTGCTCACGGACCCAGGCCGGGCCGGCCGGTACGGTCATTTCGCTGTAGGCGGCGTGGATTGCGGGGCTGGCCAGCGAGGTACCTTCGAGGTATTCGGGGTACAGCAGCTCCATGATGTTCATCTGCGTGGTGTTGATGGCCACGGTGACCTGATCGGGGCGCGGTGTCAGCTCGGCGAGCATGTGCCGGGTGTCGTCCGACAACCACTTGGCTGCCTCGCCTTCGCCTTCCGGGGCGAAGGAAATCGAACCGCCAACCTGAATGATCATGTCCGGCACCGCTTCGCGGACTCCGGCGATCAGCTCGTTGAACTTGGACAGCCGCTTGGAGCCTTTGCCGTCCAGCTCACGCACGTGCAAATGCAGCACGGTTGCGCCTGCCTCGTAGCAGTCGACGGCCTTTTGCACCTGCTCGTCCATGGTCAGCGGAATGTCTTCAGGGAAATCTTCGGGCATCCACTCAGGGCCATAGGGGGCCACGGTGATCACCACCTTTTCCATGTTTTCCGGGTGCAACGAATCGTCGAAGAATTGCATGCTGTAGTCCTCGCTATTGTTTTTGTGCGGTTGCCAGCGGCTGGCTTAGAAGGTGCGGCTGCCTTTGATCCCGGCGCGCTCCATCTTGCGATGGCACGGTGGGTAATCCATGACGGCGTAATGCTGGGTGCTGCGGTTATCCCAAATTGCCACGCTGTTGGGCTTCCAGCGCCAGCGCACCTGGTATTCGGGCAGGTAAGCCTGGCTGATGAGGTAACGCAGCAGGTCGCCTGCGCCGGGGTTGGCGTCCTGGCCGAAACGCACCCGCTGCGGCGTGTGGTAGTTGCTGAAGTGGGTGGTGAAGGCGTTGACGAACAGCACCTGCTCGCCGGTTTCCGGGTGGGTGCGTACCACCGGATGCTCGGCATCGGGGAATTGCGCCTTGAGTGCCAGCCGTTTTTCCAACGGCATGGCGGCGCCGAAGCTGGCCTCGATGCTGTGGCGGGCGCGCAGGCCTTCGATGTTGGCCTTCACCTCGCTGGGCAGGTTTTCGTAAGCCAGCACCATGTTCGCCCACAGGGTGTCGCCGCCCACTGGTGGGCATTCGACGCAGCGCAGCACGCAACCCATGGGCGGTGCTTCACGCCAGGTGGCATCGGTGTGCCAGGCATTTTCGTAGCGGTCATTGGGCTGGTCCGGGCGCTTGTAGATCTGCACCAGGCCCGGGTGCTCCGGGTCGCTTCCTGCCACCGGGTGGTCCTCCAGCTCGCCGAAGCGACGGGCGAAGGCCACGTGTTCGGCACGGCTGAAGTGCTGGTCGCGCAGGAACAGCACACGGTGCTGAAGCAACTGCTGGCGCAGCTGGGCGAACAGGTCGTCGTCGTGAATCGCGTCGGCCAGGTTGACGCCACTCACCTCGGCACCGATCGCGCAAGTCAGTTGTTCGATGTGCATGCTGTTGCCCTCTTCAGATGACGAAGATCGACGAGCCGGTGGTTTTGCGGGCTTCCAGGTCACGGTGGGCCTGAACCGCGTCCTGAAGGGCGTAGTGCTGGTTGATTTCGATACGGATGCGCCCGCTGCTGACGTGATCGAACAACTCGCCGGCCAGGTCGGCCTTTTCTGCCGGGTCGGCGATGAAGTCGGCCAGGGCCGGCCGGGTGAGCTGCAGAGAACCCTTGATCGCCAGCAACTGCGGGTCGAACGGCGGGATGGTGCCCGACGCCGTGCCAACGCATACCATCAGCCCGCGGCGCTTGAGCGAGTCGAGCGAGCCGGTGAAGGTGTTCTTGCCGACACTGTCGAACACCACGTTCACCCCAACCCCGTCGGTCAGCTCGCGTACACGGCTGGCCACGTCCTCGACGCTGTAATTGATGATGTGGTTGCAGCCATGGGCACGGGCGACCTCGGCCTTGGCTTCGGTGGACACGGTGCCGATCACGTTCAAGCCCAGCAGCCGTGCCCACTGCGCGACAATCAGGCCCACGCCGCCAGCAGCCGCATGCAGCAGCACGCTGTCACCGGGTTTGAAGGCGTAGAGGCGGCGCAACAGGTAGGCCGAGGTCAGGCCGCGCATGGTCATGGCGGCAGCGGTCTCGAAGGCAATGGTTTCCGGCAGTTTGATCAGCACCGCAGCGGGGATCAGGCGTTCGGTGCAATAAGCACCCAGGGTATTGAGGAACCCGGTGTAGGTGACCCGATCACCGACACCCACCTGGGTCACCCCCTCGCCCACCGCCTCCACTACCCCGGCAGCTTCCACGCCGATGCCATTGGGCAGCGGGATCGGGTAAGTGCCGTTGCGAAAGTAGGTGTCGGCGTAGTTCAGGCCAACCGCTACCTGGCGCAATCGCACCTGCCCCGGGCCGGGCTCGCCCACTTCGGCGTCCTCATAGCGCAGTACCTCGGGGCCACCGGTCTGATGGAAACGTACGACTTTGGACATGCTTGTCTCTCCAATCATCGATCTGGACGCCAGGCGTCAGTTCTGGGTGATTGGACTGTATGCCCTTGGCTTGCAGGGTGCTTCGCATCGGACGACAGCGGGTTTTCATTTGATGACAGCGCGTTCATCGCCCAGCGTTCGGCCAACCTGCTTTATTCATGAGCCTGCTGGATGCTTGTCAAAGCCGGCAATCAGGCGCTGGGCATTCTCTTCGCAATCCATCCCCTGCGGCTTGTCTTCGATACCGGCAATTACCGCCAGCAGCTGTGCCCGGTTCTGCGCCAATCGCTGCTGCATCGCCTCGATCTCTGCCACTTTGCGCTTGAGGCTTGCCAGCAACAAACCATGATCAGCCGGGGCTGCACCGGAGGCGTCGGTCAGCTTGCGCATTTCATCCAGGCTGAACCCCGCCTGCTGGCCACAGGTAATGATTTCCAGCGCCCGCACCACCTGCTCAGGGTAGTCCCGGTAACCATTGCCCAGGCGCCGGGCGGCAATCAACCCGGTGGCTTCGTAGAAGCGGATACGCGACGCACTGAGCCCCGTACGTCGCGCCAGTTCACCAATTTTCATCTCGATACCCTTGCGCTATTGACCTTAAAGTTGACTTTAACCTTAGCCTTCTCCCGAACCTAGCCCACGCGTGCAGTAACCGATGCGTGGTAGCCACCATTCGGAGATCGCCATGACGCCGTTCCAACCCCTGCTGCTGCCCAATGGCAGTGTCATACCCAACCGCATCGCCAAGGCGGCGATGGAAGAGAACCTGGCCAACCCGGACCAGACCCCTTCCGACTCATTGCTGCGGCTGTACCAGGCCTGGGCCGAAGGCGGTGCCGGGCTGTTGCTCACCGGCAACGTGATGGTCGACCCCAGCGCCATGACCGGCCCGGGCGGTGTCATGCTCGACGCCAGCCAGCCGCTGCAGCGATTTCGCGACTGGGCCCGTATAGGCCGTGCCCATGGCGCGCAGTTCTGGATGCAGATCAACCACCCAGGGCGGCAGATGCAGGCCAACCTTGGGCAGCCCACGGTAGCGCCTTCGGCCATCGCCTTGGACATGGGCGGCCTGTCCAAACTGTTCCCTCGGCCCAAGGCACTGGACGAAGCCGAGATCGCCGCACTGATCGAGCGCTTCGCTCGTACTGCGGCCCTGGCCGAAGAGGCCGGCTTCAGTGGTGTACAGGTGCACGCCGCCCATGGTTATTTGCTGAGCCAGTTTCTGTCGCCGTTGAGCAACCAGCGCCGGGACCGCTGGGGCGGCAGCCTGGAGAACCGCGCGCGGTTATTGCTGGAGGTGGTCAAAGCCGTGCGCAAGGTGGTTTCGCCCGGCTTCGCCGTGGCCGTGAAGCTGAATTCAGCGGACTTCCAGCGCGGCGGTTTTGAACCTGCAGATGCCCGTCAGGTGGTGCTGTGGCTGAACCAATTGCCCGTAGACCTGGTGGAGCTGTCCGGTGGCAGCTATGAAGCACCGGCCATGCAGGGCGACGCCCGTGACGGCCGGACCCTGGCCCGCGAGGCGTACTTCCTGGAGTTTGCCCGAGAGATCGCCGCCATTGCGAAGATGCCGGTGATGGTCACCGGCGGTATTCGCCGGCTGCCGGTGGTCGAGCACGTGCTCGCCAGTGGCGTGGCCATGGCCGGAATAGCGACAGCCCTGGCTGTAGAGCCTGGCTTGCCCCAGCGCTGGCTGAACGGCGAAGCGACAGCCAGCGCCGAACTGCAGCCGATTCGCTGGAAGCGCAAGGCGTTTGCCGCACTGGCGTACATGGCCTTGGTGAAACTGCAGATGCGCCGGCTGGCAGCAGGCAACAGGCCCAAGGCGCATGCGTCACCGTTGCGCGCCTTGTTGCTGGAGCAAGGCTGCACGTTACTGCGGGTAAGGCAGTACAGGCGTATGATGAGAAGCCGGGCTGGATGAGGGGCTACCTGCCGCCTCAACTCGCCTGGCCTGCCTTCATCGCCGTTCTCTACCGGAGCACTGCCATGAACAAACCCCATCACGCGCTGCTCTTCGCCCTGGCTGCGCTTGCTGCCTGCTCATCCAACTCTGCGCAGTACCAAGACCAGCCACTGGTGGCCAAGGTCGGTACCGGCATGAGCAAAGACCAGGTCGTGCAAATAGGCGGCAAACCTGATGCCGAGACCGACCGTACCGTGGTGCCCGGCACCTGCTTCGACTACATGCTGACCCAGGCCGGCAAACGGCAACCCTACAGCGTCAGCTTCGACGGCAACGGCAAGGTGGACAAGACCGCCTTCATGACCTGCGCCGAATGGAGCAATGCCCAGCACAAGGCCCGCCTGCCCAGCATGGGCGGCTCAAGCGGCTCGGGCTACTGATTCAGTCCAGGCAGTCCTTGGCAGCTTGACGCAATTTGTCGCCAGACAGAAAGCTGCCCTTGTAGAAAGTCGCGCGGCTGCCATCGCGGGAGTCGACCACGTCCAGCACATCGTCACTTGCCACCGCGCTGGATGCCGTCAGCCGGTAGCCATGGGCTATCGACTTCTGCGTGGCCTGGGGCGCCAGCGCCTGCCATTTGGGCAATACACAGGCGGCGTACTGCTGCGGCGTTTTTTTGGTCAGTTTGCTGGCAGTGGGCTTGCCAGGCGTTGCGCAGCCGACAAGGCTGGCGACTAGCGCAGAAGCGACAAAGATACGAAAAATAGGCATTTGCAATTGGCCATTAGGGATACGCCGCATTCTAACGGGGGTTGCGGCGAGTTTCTAATCAACCAAGGTCTTGCTGCGTTTTTTTCGCGCAATTGACACAGTCACAACGCGCCAACGACAACCAAACAACACGCCGGCTGATTAACTAAGGCTGGTTGAAAGTAATGAATTGTTTTAAGCGAGGGAACGAATTCGTTCTTCCCTGCTTCTGATTAGCATCCGGCAACGGCAATCACCGGCCGGCTTCACCCACCCACATTGATCAGCGCGCTTCGCCAAGGAGAATCCCATGTTGTGGTGGCTGGAAATACTCGCCCAATACGTAACTTCCACCGGCTTGGCGGTACTCTGTATCTTCGTGTTCTGGGCTTATGGCCTGGCATTCGGCAGGGCCTACATGAAGGTCCTCTCTGGCCTGCTGGCCGCCATGCTGCTAATGATCGCCGCATGCCCACATGGCGTGGACTTTGCGTTGGGCAATCACATGGCGCCTGGTGACGTCAGTGCCCTACTGCTGTTCCTTGCCGATGCAACAGGGGTGATAACAGCGGTGGTAGTGGCCTCGTTTTTCTTCAGCCCCGGGCGTTTGCAAGACGAAGCCTGAGCGCGATGACTGGCGCACACCTGATATTTCTGCCAGTAGCGTGGGCGGCGGAACGCTGAGAAAGTGAACCTGCCCATGGGGCATCACTACGACTCGGCAAGGAAACCTACCATGCAAAATAACGCCAACAGCACGCTGTTCTTCTATCAGAACGGCAAACTCATCACCCTTAAAACCGGTGAACAGGGCCGTAGCATCTTTCGTTCTTCGGATGTGCCACTGGCCGAGCAACAATCCAACGGCACCCACACCAGCGGCTTGCTGGTGACCGACGACAAGGGCTCGGTGCTGCAGGTGCAGGAGAAAAGCTGAAGTTCCAAGCAAGTGCCTTTCACACAGCTATTGCGTTTCACCCCGCCCTGAGGCGATGCTCACAGGCCCGTCGAAGCAGAAGACAAGGAAGGCCTTTAGCACTATGGAGACGCTGCACAACATCAAGTCAGACCTGGTCAGAACTGCCGAGCACCTGGACAAACTCAGCCAAGCCATGAGTGGCCACGCCAGGTTCATGGAGGCGCGAGGTAGCTCTCCGAGCGAGCTCGATGTTACCGCGCACATCAGGTCCATCGATGTGGTGGCGCACGAGTTGCGCGCCGTGGCCGCAAGAATCGACGACATTGAAGGTGCTTGATGATAGGCATCTGAACGGGAAATCTACCCGGTTCTAGGCGCCGCCCCCAAACGCGGGGTCAGGGCTTGGCTCCCCGGTACAGTACGATGGCCGCAACATCCAAGGCCAGTACACTGCCTACAAACAGGGCCATGACGTACAGGTCTTCAGTAAGCATTGCCGTTTCCCCCAAATGCACCACTTTCTCTGGGGACTTGCAATTAATGCTCCAGTTACCATGTGGTAACCGGACAGCGACTCAGCTGAACTTGAGCTTCAACACTTTGCTCAGCGCCCAACCACTGAAGACATAGAATGCATCGAGGTAGAAGCGCCCTGCATAGTTGGGCAGCGGTGCGTGATTCAACAGCACATCCGGGTCAGGCGCGGGCGGAAACAGGGCATAAAAGCCGTTGGGCAGCACAGCCAGCGCCAGCAATGACAAGTAGGTCGAGGCTTGCAGCCAAGTGGCACGATTGCCGAGCCTGGCGGACCACTTCAGGCCGTAGTAAGCAACCAGGCCAGCAACCGGCAACACCCAAAAATGCGTCGGGATCCCAATGAACATTTCGGCGACAACGCTTCTTGCTTCCACCCGCTGTTCTCCATTCAAATGCGACGATTATCGCGGGCGGGGCCAGCAAATGCAAAAACGGCGCGGTTCAAGCCAGCTCCGGCTCCACCAGCCACTTCTTGAACTTTGCCGGTGAGCCGGCATACAGCGCATTGGGCGGAACATCCTCGGTTACCACGCTGTTCGCCGCGATCACGCTGTTATGGCCAATATTGATGCCAGGCAATACCACGGCACCCGCGCCAATCCAGGCATTGTCGCCCACGGTAATCGGGGCGATGTAGTCATTGTCCTTGCGCCGCTGGGGGTTGATATCGTGGCTGGTCGTACACAAACGCACCTGCGGGCCAAGCATGGCCATGCGGCCGATGCGGATAGTTGCTTCGTCGAGGAGCACGCACCCGCTGTTGATGAAAGCGCCCTGCCCCAATTCAAGGTTGCCGCGCTCGAAGTAGAACGGCGGGCGAATGACTACATGGCTTTGGGTACGGACACCGGTTTTGGCCAATAGGCGATTCAACTGTTTTTTACCCAGGTCATGGGTATCCAGCAGGCGCATGAACTGACGCGGAGACAGGTGTTTTTTGAGTTTTGCGACGAATAGGAGCAAGCGAGACATCCGACAGTGGTAATGGTGTTGATCGCGTCAGCGAGACACTAGCAGGCAGCTTATCGGTGCCTCCTGCCATTTCTTGAGCACGCGAGTTTACGCGGCCCATTGGCAAAAAGCCCGCTCTGGACGGCGGGCTTTTTTGTTTCGTCGGTTGAATGATCACGCTTTTGAACACATCAGCGCGGCATCCAGCAACCTGCCGTGGTCGTACCAGGCATCACGTTGATAAGCCGTGAACTGGTGCTGGGTTCCCGTGCCGCGCAATTCTACAAGACCATCAGCCTTGTCGGGGTCGGTGCTTTCGATGAACAGCTTGACCGAGTTATCGCCATCGACTTCATAGGTTTTCACATGCCCTGGAAGTTCGCCTTTGACGCACCCCAGATACGCGGGTGGGCTTTTCGCGGTCGTGCCAGCGGTATAATCGTGGCTGTCACGCACATCAGGGTTTTGTGCGCAGCCTGCCATTAACAACGTGGCAAACCCGGACACCAGTATTGCGCCGGCAAGCGATCTTGAGCTCTTCACGCGACACGCTCCTGCCCCCCATCGAAAACTGGGAAAGTGTTGCCAAGCAGCCTGCCCATTTTTTGGTTTTCGTATGCCCATGTTACTGCTCAATGACAACCGGGCATTAGGTTTGTTTGCTATATAGGTTCTGGGGCGCCCCCCTCGCGCCCTGCATCAGTAGCGACGGTATTCCTGCCCGCCACGGTCTCCGTCATAGTAATGGCGGTGATGCCTGCCGTCGTGCCAGTACGGCCAACAACCACTGAGCAACAACAAACCGGACAACACCACAACCCATGCAGTCTTGCGTTTCATGTGCGAACCTCCGGCGGGCGAAGCCATGCCTTCCCTGAGTTGGACCGCACGGGGTTGGGATGTTCAGGCAGGCGCAGGCCGTTGGTCATCTTCCATGCATAATTTCATTTACCCGGCGGCCCTGGCTGCGGTTGGCCCCGATTACGCGTATGGCGTACCCATAACCGGGGTCAGGCAATGGCATTGAGAAACACGTAAGTTGCCGCCAGGTCCAGCACCAACACAGCAACCACGCCGAAAATCATGTAATAGCGGTCATCCTGAGTCATTTCTGCGTACTCCGCATGATCAATGTCTCAGGACTACAGCAATTCCCGTTCCATCTACTGGGTGGAGCCTGCGGGCGCCGGTGGAGCCAAGCAAACAAGTGGGGCAATTAGTCCTTGACCTGGCATACACCATTGGCTTTGTTCTTGCCGGTATATGAGACGTCAGGCGAGCCATCCGGATTGATCGACAACGATACCGTTAACCCGCTGCCTTTGGCTTCGTAGTAGTTGTCGTTGAATTTTTTCAGTTTGCCTTCCTTGCCATTGATATAGATCGGCCCGCCCTTGTCGGCATGAACCTCGATGTTTCCGGGGCACGTCGCGTTCAACAGCGGAATGCCGGCGTGGGCAGTGCCCGACGCCAGGAGCAAGATGCCAAGTAACAAACGCTTCATCTACGGTGTCCTCCTGTGGTTGTCGGGGTGCGAGTGATAAACCACGCTGCACTACCTGCACGGCCTCATTGTGCAGAAGGCCCACCCGTTTGACGAGCCTGCCATGGGGCAAATGGCTGCTACCCGTGGCTCCAGATAACCTGCGTCTCAACGTGCAGCCATTTCCAGCCGGCTCAAAAACTATTGCGAGCAGGCCAGCACCGCCCGGCGGGCTATCCTTTGTGCTCCAGTAGGAGGAATGGGAATGTGCGGAAGGCTGAGCCAGTACCGCGGGATCCATGACTTCGTTGAGACCCTGAGCATGCCAGAGGCCTGGCGCAACAATGTCGGCGACCAGGCGCTCGGACGGTACAACGTCGCGCCGACCATGCCGGTGGCAGTGCTGCGGGAGGATGATGCAGGCCCGCGCGCTGACTTGGTGAGGTGGGGATGGCGGCCGCACTGGGCGACTGACCGTGCTGCGCCGATCAATGCTCGGGTCGAAAAGGTGGCGCACGGCGCGTTCTTCCGTGCGATCTGGCCACACCGGGCAATCACGCCAGTGGACGGATGGTTTGAGTGGAAAGATGAAGGCGGCCCGAAGAAGCAGCCGTACTTCATCCATCGGCGTGACGGGCGCCCTGCCCTTTGCGCGTCCATCGGCCAGTTTGCTGGCAACGAGCACGACGGCTTCGTGATCATTACCGCCGACGCCCAGGGAGGAATGATTGACGTGCACGACCGCAGGCCTGTCGTGCTTTCGCCAGAACTGGCATGCGAGTGGATCGCAGCGGGCATGCCAAGCGAGCATGCAGAGCAACTGGTGCTCAACCTAAGCGAACCGGCCGAGGCCTTCGAGTGGTATCGGGTGAGCACTGCCGTCGGCAATGTGCGTAATCAGGGCGCCGGACTGATCCTCCCGATTGATCGGCCCCTATCAATGCCGAATACGTAAAACCTTGGGTGCCCGAGCTGAATGAATTGGGGATCAGGCGTCGCCCCCATACAACTGCCGTCACACCTATGCGACAATACGCTCAATGTCCGGCCTCAACCCCGCATTTATCGCCCAACAGCTGGGTCACAGCGTTCAGATGCTGCTGTCGACGTATGCCCGTTGGCTTAACTCAAGCTCCGACTGGAGCGAGCTGGAAAACCTCAAGATTGGTATCAAATCGGTATCAGCTGAAAGCCCAGCGTCGTAAGTTACTGATAGGTAAGCCCTTTGATCTCCACCGCTAACATCACCATGCAGTTCGGCTCCAAGCCGCTGTTCGAAAACGTTTCCGTCAAATTCAACAACGGCAACCGCTACGGCCTGATCGGCGCCAACGGTTGCGGCAAGTCGACCTTCATGAAAATCCTTGGCGGTGACCTGGAGCCGTCCGGTGGCCAGGTCATGCTCGAGCCGAATACCCGCCTGGGTAAACTGCGCCAAGACCAGTTCGCCTACGAGGAATTCACCGTGATCGACACGGTGATCATGGGCCACGGCCAATTGTGGAAGGTCAAGGCCGAGCGTGACCGTATCTACTCGCTGCCGGAAATGACCGAGGAAGACGGCATGGCCGTCGCCGAGCTGGAAACCGAATTCGCTGAAATGGACGGCTACACCGCCGAATCCCGTGCCGGTGAACTGCTGCTGGGCCTGGGTATTCCGCTGGAGCAGCACTTCGGCCCGATGAGCGAAGTGGCACCGGGCTGGAAGCTGCGTGTACTGCTGGCCCAGGCGCTGTTCTCGGACCCGGACGTGCTGCTGCTCGACGAACCGACCAACCACCTGGACATCAACACCATTCGCTGGCTGGAAACGATCCTCACGGCGCGTAACAGCACCATGATCATCATTTCCCACGACCGGCACTTCCTCAACAGCGTCTGCACCCACATGGCTGACCTGGATTACGGCGAACTGCGCCTGTTCCCTGGCAACTATGACGAGTACATGACCGCGGCCACCCAGTCGCGTGAGCAACTGCTGTCGGACAACGCCAAGAAAAAGGCCCAGATCGCCGAGCTGCAGACCTTCGTCAGCCGCTTCTCGGCCAACGCCTCGAAAGCCAAGCAGGCGACTTCGCGTGCCAAGCAGATCGACAAGATCCAACTGGCCGAGGTCAAGCCGTCCAGCCGCGTCAGCCCGTTCATTCGCTTCGAGCAGACGAAAAAGCTGCACCGCCAGGCAGTGGTCGTCGAAAAAATGGCCAAAGCCTTCGACGACAAGGTGCTGTTCAAGAACTTCGACATTACCGTCGAAGCGGGCGAGCGCGTTGCAATCATCGGCCCCAACGGTATTGGCAAAACCACCCTGCTGCGCACCCTGGTTGGCGAAATGACCCCGGATGCAGGCTCGGTGAAGTGGACCGACAGCGCTGAGGTGGGCTACTACGCCCAGGACCACGCCCACGACTTCGAAGACGACCTGAGCCTGTTCGACTGGATGGGCCAGTGGACCTCCGGCGAGCAAGTGATCCGCGGCACCTTGGGGCGGATGCTGTTCTCCAACGACGAAATCCTCAAGTCGGTGAAGGTGATTTCCGGTGGTGAGCAAGGTCGCATGCTGTTCGGCAAGCTGATCCTGCAGAAGCCGAACGTGCTGGTAATGGACGAGCCGACCAACCACCTGGACATGGAATCGATCGAGGCGCTGAACCTGGCGCTGGAAAACTACCCAGGCACCCTGCTGTTCGTCAGCCACGACCGCGAATTCGTGTCGTCGCTGGCCACGCGCATCATCGAGCTGTCGCCCGATGGCGTGGTGGACTTCAGTGGTACCTATGACGATTACCTGCGTAGCCAGGGCGTATTGGTCTGATTGACGGGTAAGGCCTGGCCATCTGAGGTGGCTGGGCCGACCTCTTGGCAGCACAAGGCTGCTCCTACAGGTAAAGTACCTGCGACCAATCCTGAAGGTGAGTATCCCCCGACGAATAATTCGTTAGCCTGCTTTCATTTATTTCGCGCAGCGGCCATGATGGGGCCACGCCCAACCGCCCGCCCGCGAAGAGCCCATGACCGCGCAACAACCCGCCCCCACCAGCAATACGCTGCACATCACACTGCAGATCCTGTCGATCGTTTTCTACACCTTCATTGCCTTCCTCTGCATCGGCTTGCCGATTGCAGTACTGCCCAGCTATGTGCACGACCAACTCGGCTTTGGCGCAGTGATCGCTGGGGTAACGATTGGCCTGCAATACCTGGCCACGCTGCTTAGCCGCCCGTTTGCGGGGAAGGTGGCGGACACCTTGGGTGGTAAACGGGCCATCCGCTTCGGCCTGTTGGGGATTGCCGGTTGCGGTGTGCTGACGTTGTTCTCGGCCTGGACCTTGAGCGCCCCACTGCTGAGCCTGACCCTGTTACTCGGCGGGCGTTTGCTACTGGGTGTCGCCCAAGGGTTGATCGGGGTGGCCACCTTGAGCTGGGGCATCAGCCAGGTCGGCCCCGAGCACACGGCCAGGGTGATCTCATGGAACGGTATCGCCTCCTATGGCGCTATCGCCATCGGTGCACCGCTGGGCGTACTGGCCGTGGACGGGCTGGACTTCAGCGTACTGGGGCCGACCTTGCTGGTACTGGCAACCCTTGCCCTGCTGGTGCTGCGCAAGCGCCCCGACGTGGTAGTGGTACGCGGCGAGCGTCTGCCCTTCTGGTCAGCGTTCGGCCGGGTTGCGCCGTGTGGCCTGGGCCTGACCTTGGCCTCGATCGGCTACGGCACCCTGACCACCTTCGTTACCCTCTACTACCTCGAGCGCGGCTGGGCAGGCGCGGCCTGGTGCCTGAGTGCGTTCGGTGTGTGCTTCATCATTTCGCGGCTGCTGTTCGTCAACGCGGTCAACCGCTTTGGTGGCTACAACGTGGCAGTAGCCTGCATGGCCACCGAAGTGCTCGGCCTGTGCCTGCTGTGGCTGGCGCCCTCGCCGCCCTGGGCGCTGGTTGGCGCCGGGCTGACCGGTTTCGGGCTCTCGCTGGTGTACCCGGCACTGGGCGTGGAGGCGATCAAGCAGGTGCCCAGCAGCAGCCGCGGCGCGGGGTTGGGTGCCTATGCGGTGTTCTTCGACATGGCGCTGGCCATCGCCGGCCCCGTGATGGGGGCCGTAGCCGTGCACCTGGGCTATGCCTCGATTTTCTGCGTGGCGGCCCTGCTCGCCCTGGCCGGGGTCGGCCTAACGTTGCTGCTGGCGCGGCGTGCCCGTCGCAGCTGAGCGTTCGGCGGGCTCTGGTGCCCCCAAAGCCTGGCTGAAAAATGCTGCCGTTTCACGTTGCAGCGAGCGATGGATATGCCGCCTGTCGACGCCGTCGGCGTCCTTGCACAGCGCCGGCATCCGCGCATATTGCTCGGCATCGCAATGGGCCATGAACACGAAATGCCCGGCACCGGCCAACAGGCGATAGTCTGGCGTGACTGGCAGCTTGCGGGCCAAGGCTTCGGCATTTCGGTCCACGGCCACCAGTTGATCGCTGTCGCCGCTGTAGATCAGCGCGGGTATCTGCACCCCGGCCAGTGCATGACGACCGAACAATAGGCTTAGCGGCGCCATCAACATCACAGCACCCACTCGCGGATCAGCCTCAGGCGCGAGCTCGCTGCGGTCGGCGATCAGTATGCCGTGGGTCTTGCAGGCGTCAGCGTCATTCGGGCGCTCTAGGCAATACTGACGCAACCGATCCAGATCAGGGCGCGCGCCAGACAGGATCAACGCGGTTTCGCCGCCTGCCGAGTAGCCGATCACGCCCACCTTGCCTTCATTCAGATAGGGCCCGACCACGGCATCATCGCGTGCAGCGCTAATGGCGGCGCTGACTTGCAGCGGCCGCCCATAAAGATTGCTCAGGGTGCCCAGGCGACTGTGGTCGCGCGCGTTGTCCCCTGGGTGCACCACCGCGACCACCACGAACCCTTGGCGCGCCAACGACGTGGCAAGGTAGTGCAAGGCCAACGGGCTGCCGTTATTGCCGTGAGACAGTACCAGTAACGGGAACCGGCCCATGGCAACGGGCGCTTCTTCGGCCACTTCGACCGGGTACCCATCTATGCGGCTGCTCCGGGTTGCGCCATTGGCCGGGTAGAACGCCAACGCTTGCATCGGGCGGCTATCGACCGGGTCGGCCAGGGTCATGTGGTGCAGGCCGGCAACCCAGGGCGCGGCTTCGGCGCGGGCCAACAGGCCGCCGAGCAGAGCCAGCGCCAACAAGCAGCGAGGAATGGTCATCGGCCGGCGGTTCCTTGCAGGGCGAAGTGATGGCCCAGCATAAAACCGGCCGGGCCTGTGCCGGATGAAAACTGGATGAAAACGCCGTCATGCATGTCGCGCTTGCGCCCTATGCATTTGCGCATTGCGTCGAACCCGTGGCATAGATGCAGGTCCACGTCTTACGTGACCGTTTCGCGCCAATGAAGGAGATTCATGCATGAGCAAGCCCGCCTACGTGCCACCCAAGGTCTGGCGCAACGACGCAGCGTCCGGCGGCCAGTTCGCCAGCATCAACCGCCCGGTTGCCGGCCCGACTCACGACAAGGAGCTACCGCTAGGCAAGCACCCGCTGCAGCTGTATTCCCTTGCCACGCCCAATGGGGTGAAGGTCACCATTGCCCTTGAAGAACTGCTCGCCTTGGGCCACGCCAATGCCGAATACGATGCCTGGCTGATCCGCATCGGCGAAGGCGACCAGTTTTCCAGTGGCTTTGTCCAGGTCAACCCCAACTCGAAGATCCCTGCCCTGCTCGACCGCAGCGTCGAACCGCCTGTACGGGTATTCGAATCGGGTTCGATCCTGCTGTACCTGGCGGACAAGTTCGGTGCACTGCTGCCAAAATCGCCAGCTGCACGTACCGAGAGCCTGAACTGGCTGTTCTGGCAGATGGGCGCTGCACCCTACCTGGGCGGTGGCTTTGGCCACTTCTACGTATATGCCCCAGAAAAATTCGAGTACGCCATCAACCGCTTCACCATGGAAGCCAAGCGTCAACTGGATGTACTCGACCGCCGTCTGGGCGAGAGCCGCTACCTGGGCGGCGAGGAGTACAGTATCGCCGACATTGCCGTGTGGCCTTGGTATGGCCAGCTGGTGCGCGGCAACTTGTACGGCGCCGCTGAGTTCCTGGCGGTTGACGAATACCCCAACGTACAGCGCTGGGCCGAGGAAATTGCCCTGCGCCCGGCGGTACAACGCGGTACCCGTGTCAACCGTACCTGGGGCGATGAAGACAGCCAGGTGCCGGAGCGCCATTCAGCGGCAGACCTGGATTAACTGCTGGCCGGGGTCGCTGCGCGACCCCGACAATGCCCGCCTGCATAAAACCATTTGCCCCTGCGCAAACCTGCGCCCACCAAGCCCTTCTTGTACACTCCTCGCACTAGCCCCCACCTGCACATTTTTTTGGTGAACGCATGATCGAGGTAACCGAGGTTTCCATTGCCGCGCTGCGCGACGCGCTCGAGTCGGGCCGCACGACGGCGGTCGAGCTGGTCAAGGCCTATCTGGCACGTATCGATGCCTACG
This sequence comes from Pseudomonas sp. NBRC 111132, assembly GCF_001320565.1. Taxonomy (NCBI): domain Bacteria; kingdom Pseudomonadati; phylum Pseudomonadota; class Gammaproteobacteria; order Pseudomonadales; family Pseudomonadaceae; genus Pseudomonas; species Pseudomonas sp. NBRC 111132. The sequence continues at coordinate 1,620 of NZ_BCBI01000013.1, read as the reverse complement.
ATGGCGCCGACACGGCCACGGCCCTGAACGCCGTAGTGGTACGCAACCCGGAGGCGCTGAAAGAGGCCGAGGCCTCCGACGCCCGCCGTGCCAAGGGCCAGGTGCTGAGCCCACTGGACGGCATTCCCTACACCGCCAAAGACAGCTACCTGGTCAAGGGCCTGACTGCCGCTTCCGGCAGCCCTGCCTTCAAGAACCTGGTCGCCCAGCGCGACGCCTTCACCATCGAGCGCCTGCGCGCCGCGGGTGCCGTGTGCCTGGGCAAGACCAACATGCCGCCCATGGCTAACGGTGGCATGCAGCGCGGTGTCTATGGCCGCGCCGAAAGCCCTTACAACGCCAACTACCTGACCGCGCCGTTCGCCTCGGGCTCGTCCAACGGCGCCGGCACCGCCACCGCCGCCAGCTTCAGTGCCTTCGGCCTGGCCGAAGAAACCTGGTCCAGCGGCCGTGGCCCGGCGTCCAACAACGGCCTGTGCGCCTACACCCCATCGCGCGGGGTGATTTCGGTGCGTGGCAACTGGCCGCTGACCCCGACCATGGACGTGGTGGTGCCTTATGCACGCACCATGGCCGACCTGCTGGAAATTCTCGACGTGGTGGTCGCCGATGACGTCGACAAGCGCGGCGACCTGTGGCGCCTGCAACCGTGGGTGCCGATTCCGGCGGCCTCCAAGGTGCGCCCGGCGTCGTACCTGGACCTGGCGGTAGATGCCAGCGCGCTCAAGGGCAAGCGCTTTGGCGTGCCACGCATGTACATCAATGCCGACACCGAGGCCGGTACCTCCGAAAAACCAGGCATCGGCGGCCCGACTGGCCAACGCATCAACACCCGCGCCACGGTCATCGACCTGTGGCAGCAAGCGCGCCAGGCCCTGGAAGCGGCCGGTGCGCAAGTGCTGGAAGTGGACTTCCCGCTGGTGTCCAACTGCGAAGGCGACCGCCCGGGCGCACCGACCGTTTACAACCGCGGTATCGTCAGCAAGGAGTTCCTCCATGACGAACTGTGGGAGCTTTCGGGCTGGGGCTTCGACGACTTCCTGCGTGCCAATGACGACCCCAAGCTCAACCGCCTGGCCGATGTCGATGGCCCACAGATTTTCCCACACGACCCAGGCACCCTGCCCAACCGCGAGGACGACCTGGCGGCGGGCATGGACGAGTACGTCAACATGGCCAAGCGCGGCCTGAAGACCTGGGACCAGATCGAGACCCTGCCAGATGGCCTGCGCGGCCTGGAGCAGACCCGCAAGCTGGACCTGGAAGACTGGATGGACAAGCTGGGCCTGGATGCGGTGCTGTTCCCAACCGTAGCGGACGTTGGCCCGGCTGACGCCGACGTCAACCCGGCGTCGGCGGACATCGCCTGGAGCAACGGCATCTGGGTGGCCAACGGTAACCTGGCGATCCGCCACCTGGGCGTACCGACCGTGACCGTGCCAATGGGCGTGATGGCCGATATCGGCATGCCGGTGGGGTTGACCTTTGCCGGCCGAGCCTACAGCGACAATGCGCTGCTGAGCTTTGGTGCGGCCTTCGAGGCGACCGGCTCGCGCCGCATGATCCCGCCGCGCACTCCAGCTCTGGGCTGAATTTACAGCGGCCGCTTTGCGGCCCATT
>NZ_BCBI01000012.1:0-116209 GCF_001320565.1 Pseudomonas sp. NBRC 111132 | reverse complement strand
CACCCCTCTTTCAGCACCGTAACTTCATAAGCTTCGGGGTAGCACTTGGAGCGCGGTACCCTGTCATTGGTGAATGTAGCATTAGGGCCTATAAAGACATTGTCCTCTATCACCAGCCCTTCCCAGAGAAACACACCACTTTTTACAGTGACATTATCCCCCAACACCACGTCGCCCTCGATCAGGGTATGGGCGCAAATATTGCAGTTGCTGCCAATCTTTGCCCCCTTGAGGATGACCGCGTATTGCCAGATTCTGGTTTTTTCCCCGATGGCATCGGTTTGCACATCGGCCAACGCATGAATACTAGTCATGTGCGACCAACCTCTTGAAGTCGTCATAACCGCGAATATAATCGCGCTCGTCGTAAGTCTCACTGGCAATGACCATCAGCACGCAATCCTCGCTGAAGTCATGCATTTCCCGCCAGACCATGTTCTTGATGAGCAAGGCTTTGTGTGGCGCATCAAGCAAATGATCAACTCGACCGCTCCCGTCATCCAATGTCATACGGCAACTGCCGGCTAAGCAGATGATCAGTTGCTGGAGATCTCGATGAGCGTGAAACCCCCGGCTGACACCTGGTCTTGTACCAAAAATGTAATAAACGCGGCGGATCGCAAATGGAATGTTCAGCGCTTTCTCTATGCTGATCAGGCTGCCGCGGTCGTCACCGATAATTGGAAGCTCCAGGTCCTCTGTCTGCCCCCTAAGAATCAGGGGCGGCAGATCTGCCTCGCCAAGCGTAGGTGCTACTGCATCCTTGTCACTGATCAACAACCCTTCCACTTGCGGCCATTCGATCGCCAGATCTGGGTCATTCCAGGCAATACTGCGCTCATGCTCTTTGGAGTACACATTGGTAGTCCGGTACTGGAAAACAGTGTCATCCTCCAACGCAATAAAACCGTGGGCAAATCCTTCTGGCACCCACATCATCTTGCGGTTGGCTGCGGACAGCTCCATTCCTACCCACTGGCCGAAGGTAGCTGAACCTTCGCGAATATCCACAGCTACATCGAATACTGCCCCCTGAACCACACTCACCAACTTACCCTGGGCAAACGGATAAAGCTGATAGTGCAGCCCGCGCATAACTCCCTTTTTGGACAGCGAGCAATTTTCCTGAACAAAAGAGGGTGGAAGGGTTATGCCTTGCACACTAAGCAACGCATGGAATTTTGGCTCACTGTAAGACTCATAGAACCAACCCCTGTCGTCCTCGTAAACAGTGGGCTCAAACACTACAACGTCCGAAATATTTGTTTCTATGAGCTTCACGCAACCAGCCTCTTTTTAAAATTCACTAATACAGTTCAACATATCCTGCCTCGGGCAGGCCTGATATCTGGAAACTCAGGCACGCTTGAGGCGGCGCATCCTTTCAGCAGAAACCAGATGAGTAAACGAAGCCAGCAGGACGCCAAGCACCAGCCCCGCGAACGCGCCCCCCATAACAATCAGAAGCTTGCGTAGCCGGACTGGGCTATCTGGGACTTCAATGGCTCCATCCTGTTGAAACACCTCAATAACAGCAGCATTCAGCGTCAGGTTGCGATAAAAATCGAGCTTCTCCTGAACCTCACGTAAATCGGCGACGAAAGGGTCATCGGACTCCCTTGCACGAAGGTTCGCAAGCTCGGCCTCCAGCGCCTGACTGCCCCGCATATAAGTCAATGCACCCTGCATGCTGCCAGACACTTCAGCGTTTAACCCATTGGCAATGATGGGTGGCTTGCTCAGGCTAACTGCCCTGGCAACTTTCAGTGCCTCTTCCAAACGAACAATCTGGTCTTCACGTTGCCTGTGTGCCGCGTCCCTCGCACTCCGAACCTGTTGCTCCAGGTTTTTTACCAGCACTTTCACTTCCGTATCAGCATCTTCCACCAGCGTTTTTTTTGCGCGGTCGCTGGCCATTTCCGAAAACCGCGTTACCCACTTCACGCTCATGTCAGGGTCGTCGCTCAACGCCCTGACTAGAATGCGCCCGGCACTGTCTCCTGCCACAGGGTCTACAGTCAATACCTTGCCAAACTGATCATAAAGTGCATCCTGAGAACCTTGGCGAGCAGCCTCAGGAAGATTAGGCAAATAGACGGTACGGAAAAACTGGCGCCGCAGTGATTCGGACTGCAGGGAACGGAGGTAGATCTCGTAAACGTCCTTAGGCGTGAATATCTCGAGACCGCTGGCCTCGGTACGCCCGTAATTAAGCTGTGCAATGTCATTTTTTGTGGGAGGAAGGATAAAAGACTTTGCTTCGTACAAAGGCGTCTTGAGCGAAACATATACAAACGCAGCTACGGTAACTAAAGCGATACTCGACAAGATAAGCAGCTTGCGGTTCCACAGCACATCCCAGAGCTCGAGGACATCAAGGTCATCATTTCCGACTTCACGGCTACGTTCATTTCGCATTTATTCTGTTTTTCCTCAGATCCGATCACTTGCATGATTCCTGTGCTAGCAAGGCTAAGCCTTGGCTCCGACAGATCCGTCATCAGGATCTGCCGAACCTCAGCGTAGCGGCAATTTGCTACTCCACCGCAAACCGCACGAAACGGCTTACAGCTTTAGCACTAATCCGACCTAAGAGGAAGACACCGTCTACAAAGTTCCACCGCAGCTCCGCGAACCGACGGCCTGCGACCAGCGACCTGCTAAGAGGCAACCATGACGTCGACCTCTATTCCGTCCTGAACACTGCGCCTGACGAGCGCCTGGGCCAAGACCATCTTCGCCCGCGCCTCTCCATGAACCAGGACAATTTTCCGGGACGCATGAGTACCCTCAAACGCGAAACTCACCAAACCCTCCTGATCCGCATGGCCACTGTACCCCGGTAAAGTTACTATTTTTGCGCGCACCTCATACATCCGCCCATCCAGATCAACCTGCACAAACCCTTCCGCCCCTTCGCTAGCCTGTATCACCGCCCCCGGCGTACCCTTGGCCTGATAGCCCACAAACATCACCTCATGCCGCGGATCTGCCAGCATGGCCTTGAGGTAATTGACGATACGCCCACCCGAGCACATGCCATTGCCGGCAATCACAATCGCCGGGCGACCGGTACTCTTGAGGTAGTTGACCACCTGCTGGTGGCGAGCATGGGTATCCACGCTGATCAGCTGACTGAAGCCGAGCGGATCACGCCCTTCAGCAACACGCGCCCTGGCCTCGTCATTCCAGTATTCGTGCAGCTCCCGGTAAACGCTGGTGATGCGCTGAGCCAGAGGCGAGTCGAGGATGATGGGCAACTGGGACCAGTCGATCGGCTCACCATCAGGGGCTGGACCGGCTGTGCCCAGTAGTGCCTTGCGGTGCAGGATATCTTCCAGCTCAAACAGCACTTCTTGAGTGCGACCAAGACTGAATGCAGGGATCAGAATAGTGCCCTTGTCGGCGAGGGCGCGATCAATGGCATCTTCCAGCCGCCGCCTACGGTCGTCGACATGCGAATGCAGGCGGTCGCCATAGGTACTTTCCAGTACGAGCACATCAGCACGCTCTGGTGGCTGAACCGGACGCAGCAAGGGGTTACCACACGCACCCAGGTCGCCGGAGAACACATAACGGCTGTTGGATTGCCCATGCTGCATGTCGCACTCGACATAAGCCGAGCCCAACAGATGGCCTGCGCGCTGCAAGCGAATGCGGCAGCCAAGGCCGGGATGCTCAACCAACGTGTGCCACTGCTCGAACGGCAGCGGCACAATAAGGTCACGAATGAATTCGAGGTACCGGGCCACCTGAGCGGGCTCACTGCTGATGCTCAGCTTGTAGGCATCCTCCAACACCAGCGGCAGCAGCCGCGCGGAAGGCTCGCTGCACACGATAGGACCGCGATAGCCGGCAGCCAGCAGCGCCGGGATACGGCCAACATGATCGAGATGAACGTGAGTGATAACCAGAGCCCGGATACCCTGAATGTCGAAGCCGAGCGCCGCGCTTTCCGCACCCGGCGCCGCTTCGCTTCCCTGCTCCAGGCCGCAGTCGATCAACAGGCTGGTTGACGGATCGACGTGCAACTGGTGGCAAGACCCGGTGACGCCGCGGGTACCACCGTGATGGGAAAGGCTGGGATATTCCATGCTGCGCACACTCGCCTGGGCCGAAAATGAAGTGCGCTATTACTCCATGTCAACCGATGTATGCATAGGTGAAACTTTCCTAAGCAGGTGTAGGAAATTTCCTTAATTTCCGCTTAGTGCCGCCTGTCGCGCAGAGGCCCTGATTTTGCGCTTGCTGCGCTGCACACCATAAGCCCCCAGCAATGGCCCTACCGCCAGACCAATGACCAAAGCTGCCAGTACCAGTACGGCAACCGGCATGGCCGGCGCGGCCCAACCGAACAGAACCAACGACACGGCCTGCTGGTTCTCCAGCACGAAGAACAGCACCACAGCCGCCAACAGCAGCACGAATACCGCCGCCAGGGCGCGCTTGAGGTTACGCATCAGATTCCTCCTTGGTTGATCAGGCTTCAGCCTCGTCTTCTTCATTGACCCGATCACGCAGCTCTTTGCCGGGCTTGAAGTGCGGCACGAATTTACCTTCGAGGCTGACCGACTGGCCGGTTTTTGGGTTGCGACCCACACGAGGTGCGCGATAGTGCAGCGAGAAGCTGCCAAAACCGCGAATTTCGATGCGATCGCCAGTGGCCAGGCATTGTGACATCTGCTCAAGCATGGTCTTGATGGCCAGCTCCACGTCCTTGGACGAGAGCAGCCCCTGATGGGTGACAATACGTTCGATCAGCTCCGACTTCGTCATATTTTTCCCTTCGTTATCAAGCAGCTAGATCATTGCTTAACCAGTTTGTAGCACGCCGGGAAGGTTTTGAACAGGGTGGTTCTTGACTTAATAAAAAAATTCAAGATTGAAGTTTTACAAGAATGGTCTAGCAGAAGGGGCTCACCATGACCCAACTCAGCGCGGGCATGCCAGCCACCCCCGCGCGCACCCTCACGCCAATTGCCGTCGAGGCCATTCATTCGAAAAGCGCCGTCTCATCAGCAATGCTGGCTTTTCCACCAGCTGCCACGACACATACCCTGCCAACCAAGAAGCCGGCACTGCGGCCAACATTAGCCAATACGGCCCGGCCCACGGCATCGCTCCCGCCAAAATCTGCTGGATCGGAAATGCATACAGATAGATCCCGTAGGAATAGTCCTGCACCAAAGAAGGCAGCCTCAATTGCGGGCAATACGCAAAATACAATGTCGCGTAAATAGTCAGGGTGGCGAAGGTAAATACCTCAAAGCGCCCACCCTTGCTCAATAAGAACAATCCAGCGCATAAGAGCAAAAGCCAGCCGGCATGCGGAATCATCGCCCTGCACGAATAGAACGCCGAGCCCGCCAGGAAACACACCACCAGCTTGAACGGGTAGTCTGCATAGGCAGGATGCAGGGTGTGCAACCCCAGCGAGACCAGCAGCGCCATCAGCGTCAGCCCCGATGCCGGCCAACGGAAAAACCTGGCCACAAGCACCAACGCCCCGAGAACCAAGTACATGCGCATTTCAAGCGGTATGGTCCACAAACTGCCATTGACCGAAACCCCTTGGAAGCGCGGGGTAAACGTCACTCCAGGCAGCACGAACTGGGCATCCTTGAAAATCAGCAGTGGGCTATAGAAGTACTTGTATACCTGGCCTTGCGAGAAATACTCGGCAAGCGGCAGCGAGGTAATCACAGGCCCCAGTACGAAAGCCATGAGGAACAAACACACCAACAGACCGGGCAGAATCCTGAGTGCACGCGCCAGGTAGAAATCCTTGACGCTGTTCCTCTCACCACTGGCAGCGATCAAAAATCCGCTGACCATGAAGAACACTTCTACACCTAGGCTGTGCACCGGCACCGGCATCCCCAACTGCATCCCCGGATCAGTGCAGCTCAGGCACTCCAAGTAAGAGAGCGCGAAGGAATGCCCAACCACCACCGCAGTTGCCGCCAGCAACCTGATGATCAGGAAATTGTTATCACGCCCACGACCTTTCATAACGTCGCCAAACATCAACATAACCGACCTGCCCCTCCGATTAGAGCCATTTTCGGCACAAAAAAAGGGCGACCCGAGGGTCGCCCTTTTTACCGATCAAACAGAACTCAGTTCTGCTTGGCCATTGCTTCGCGCAGCAGCGCAGCCATGGTGGTGTCGGCAGCCGCTTCCGGAGCGTTTTTCAGGCTCTGGATGGCTTCGCGCTCTTCAGCGTCGTCTTTCGATTTGATCGACAGGCTGATAACGCGGGACTTGCGGTCAACGCTGATGATCTTGGCTTCGATCTCTTCGCCTTCCTTCAGAACGTTACGCGCGTCTTCAACGCGGTCACGGCTGATTTCGGAAGCTTTCAGAGTAGCTTCGATGTCGTCGGCCAGGGTGACGATGGCGCCTTTGGCGTCAACTTCTTTCACGATGCCCTTGACGATAGCGCCCTTGTCATTGACAGCAACGAAGTTGGAGAACGGATCGTCTTCCAGCTGCTTGATGCCCAGGGAGATGCGCTCGCGCTCTGGGTCGACCGACAGGATGACGGTTTCCAGCTCGTCGCCCTTCTTGAAACGACGCACGGCTTCTTCGCCGGTTTCGTTCCAGGAGATGTCGGACAGGTGAACCAGACCGTCGATGCCGCCGTCCAGACCGATGAAGATACCGAAGTCGGTGATCGACTTGATGGTACCGGTGATCTTGTCACCCTTGTTGAACTGGCCGGAGAAGTCTTCCCATGGGTTGGACTTGCACTGCTTGATGCCCAGGGAGATACGACGACGCTCTTCGTCGATGTCCAGAACCATGACTTCCACTTCGTCGCCAACCTGAACGACTTTCGACGGGTGGATGTTCTTGTTGGTCCAGTCCATTTCGGAAACGTGTACCAGACCTTCAACGCCTTCTTCCAGCTCAGCGAAGCAGCCGTAGTCGGTCAGGTTGGTAACGCGAGCTTGTACGCGAGTACCTTCTGGGTAACGGGCAGTGATAGCTACCCACGGATCTTCGCCCATCTGCTTCAGACCCAGCGATACGCGGTTGCGCTCGCGGTCGAACTTCAGAACGCGTACGTCGACTTCGTCGCCAACGTTAACGATTTCCGATGGGTGCTTGATGCGCTTCCAAGCCATGTCGGTGATGTGCAGCAGGCCGTCGATACCGCCCAGGTCCACGAATGCGCCGTAGTCGGTGAGGTTCTTGACGATACCCTTGACTTGCTGGCCTTCCTGCAGGGTTTCCAGCAGGGCTTCGCGCTCGGCGGAGTTCTCGGCTTCCAGCACGCTGCGACGCGAAACAACAACGTTGTTGCGCTTCTGGTCCAGCTTGATGACCTTGAATTCCAGCTCTTTGCCTTCCAGGTGGGTGGTGTCGCGCACTGGGCGGACATCAACCAGGGAGCCCGGCAGGAACGCACGGATGCCGTTAACGTCGACAGTGAAGCCGCCTTTAACCTTACCGTTGATAACGCCCTTGACCACTTCTTCGGCGGCGAAAGCTGCTTCCAGAACAATCCAGCACTCGGCGCGCTTGGCTTTTTCACGGGACAGTTTGGTTTCGCCAAAGCCGTCTTCGACCGCGTCCAGCGCAACGTGCACTTCGTCACCGACCTTGATGGTCAGCTCGCCAGCTTCGTTGTAGAACTGCTCGAGCGGGATGACGCCCTCGGACTTCAGGCCAGCGTGTACGGTAACCCAGTCGCCGTCGATGTCGACAACGATACCGGTGATGATCGCACCCGGCTGAAGATTGAGGGTTTTCAGGCTTTCTTCAAAGAGTTCTGCAAAGCTTTCGCTCATTTTAATTCCTGTAGATTCGGGCGAAACAAACGCCCATAACCACATTCCAGACAATGTGGGTTCGTTTTAAGTAAAGGAAAGCCGGCAGGACGTTGACTGGTGCCCCTGCCTGCTTTCCTGGCTATCAGGCGAGATCGCGCTGGGCGATTTCACTTCTGATACGTTGCAACACCTGCTCGATGGACAACTCGGTAGAGTCCAACTGAATGGCATCGGCCGCTGGCTTCAGCGGGGCCACTGCACGTTGGGTGTCGCGCTCATCACGCGCACGAATCTCATCCAGCAGACTCGACAGACTAACATCTTCACCCTTGCCCTTCAACTGCAGGTAACGGCGACGTGCGCGCTCCTCCGCACTGGCGGTGAGGAAGACCTTCAATGGCGCGTCCGGGAACACCACGGTACCCATGTCGCGGCCGTCGGCGATAAGCCCCGGCACGTCGCGGAATTCACGCTGGCGCACCAACAGTGCATCACGCACGGCCGGCAGCGAGGCCACCATCGACGCACCCGCGCCGACGGTTTCGGTACGGATGACGTTGCTGACGTCCTCACCCTCGAGGATGATCTGTTGCAGCTTACCGGGCTCGGCGGCGATGAACTGCACATCCAGATGGGCGGCAAGCTTGGTCAGCAACTCTTCGTTGGTCAGGTCGACGCCGTGGTTGCTGGCATTGAATGCCAGCAACCGGTAAAGCGCGCCAGAATCCAGCAGCTTCCAGCCCAGCTCGCGGGCCAGCAGGCCGGCGACCGTGCCCTTGCCCGAGCCGCTCGGCCCGTCGATGGTGATGACCGGTGCCAGCGAATTCACGACTTGCCCTCTTCCGCCACGCGGATGCCCACTTCGGCGCACAGTGCCAGGAAGTTGGGGAACGAGGTGGCGACGTTGGCGCAGTCGTGGATGCGGATCGGCGCACTGGCGCGCAGCGAGGCCACGCTGAAGGCCATGGCGATGCGGTGGTCACCATGCCCGTGTACTTCGCCGCCGCCCAACTGGCCGCCGTCGATGATGATGCCGTCCGGGGTCGGCTCGCACTTGATTCCCAGCGTGATCAGGCCGTCAGCCATGACCTGGATGCGGTCGGACTCCTTCACCCGCAGCTCTTCGGCGCCACGTAGCACTGTGCGCCCTTCAGCGCATGCAGCCGCGACGAACAGCACCGGGAATTCGTCGATGGCCAGCGGCACCAACGCTTCTGGAATATCGATACCTTTGAGCTTGGCACCGCGCACACGCAGGTCGGCCACTGGCTCGCCGCCGACTTCACGCTGGTTTTCCAGGGTGATGTCGCCACCCATCAGGCGCAGAATGTCGATTACGCCGGTACGGGTCGGGTTGATGCCAACGTGCTCCAGCACCAACTCGGAGCCTTCGGCGATAGAAGCTGCCACCAGGAAGAACGCCGCCGAGGAAATGTCGGCCGGCACTTCGATGCGGGTAGCGGTCAGTTTGCCGCCGGACTGCAGCGAAGCGACCGGGCCGTTGCTTTCGACCGAATAGCCGAAACCACGCAGCATGCGCTCGGTGTGGTCACGGGTAGGCGCAGGCTCGGTGACAGTGGTCTTGCCTTCGGCGTACAGGCCAGCCAGCAGCAGGCAGGATTTTACCTGGGCGCTGGCCATCGGCAGCGTGTAGGTCAGCCCCTTGAGCTTGTGGCCACCACGGATGGTCAGCGGCGGGCGGCCTTCCGGGCCGGTCTCGACCACGGCACCCATTTCGCGCAGCGGGTTGGCCACACGGTTCATCGGGCGCTTGGACAGCGAGGCGTCGCCCGTCATGGTCACGTCGAACGACTGACCGGCCAACAGGCCCGACAGCAGGCGCATCGAAGTACCGGAGTTACCCACATACAGCGGGCCAGGCGGCGGCTTGAGGCCATGCAGGCCGACACCATGAATGGTCACTCGACCATGGTTGGGGCCTTCGATGACCACACCCATGTCACGGAATGCCTGCAGGGTCGCCAGCGCGTCTTCACCCTCGAGGAAGCCTTCGACCTCGGTAGTGCCTTCGGCCAGCGAGCCGAGCATGATCGAGCGGTGGGAAATCGACTTGTCGCCCGGTACGCGAATCCGCCCGTTCAGGCGGCCACCCGGTTGGGCCAGGAAAATCAGATCGTTGGCGTTCATAGCGTCCACATAGGCCCGGCGGGCCAGGATTTTACTGAAATGCTCGCGGGCAACCCGAGCGCGGGTGAATACACCCAGCAGTTGGTGCCCGTCCCCTTCAGCGATCGCGTCGCGCAAGGCGTCGAGATCGCTGCGATATGTATCAAGCGTGCGCAGGACAGCGTCGCGGTTGGCGAGGAAGATGTCGTGCCACATGGTCGGGTCGCTGCCGGCGATTCTTGTGAAATCGCGGAAGCCTCCCGCAGCGTACCGGAAGATCTCGAGGTTTTCATTGCGCTTGGCCAGCGAATCGACCAAGCCAAAGGCCAGCAGGTGCGGCAGATGACTGGTGGCGGCCAGCACTTCATCATGGCGCTCGACCGACATGTGCTCCACGTCGGCATCCAGCGCACGCCACAGGCGGTCGACCAAGGCCAGCGCCGCCGGGTCGGTTTCGACCAGCGGCGTGAGAATCACCTTGTGCCGACGGAACAGGGTGGCGTTTGAGGCCTCTACCCCGCTTTGCTCGGAGCCGGCGATGGGATGGCCTGGAACGAAGCGTGGCAGGCGCTGCCCGAAAACGGCGCGCGCCTCACGAACGACGTTGCCCTTGGCACTGCCGACGTCGGTGATGATCGCATCACCCAGGTCGAGCTGGGCCAAGCGGGCCAGGACTTTCTCCATGGCCAGGATTGGCACGGCCAGCTGGATGACATCGGCACCGACACAGGCAGCAGCCAGGTCTTCTTCGCAGCGGTCGACCACGCCCAGGGCCACGGCCTGCTTGCGCGAAGGGGCATCCAGGTCGACCCCGACCACTTCCCGGCACAGGCCGCTTTCACGCAGGCCCTTGGCGAACGAGCCACCGATCAGGCCGAGGCCGACCACGACCAAGCGGTTGATGATTGGCGCGGGTTTGGTTTTTGCTGCATTTACCACTGATGCGAACCCTGTTCTGAAATCTGGACAGCCTGTGAGACCGCAGGGGGCTGCTTTGCAGCCCATCGCGACACAAGGCCGCTCCTACAAGGGACTGCGTACTCCTGTAGGAGCGGCCTCGTGTCGCGAAGGGCCGCGCAGCGGCCCCGGCAACCTTGAATCAAAGCACCGCCTTTGGATAAGAGCCCAGCACCTTCAGCGCCACAGCCTCCTGGCTGATCTGCTCGAGCACCGCCTTGATCAGCGGGTCGCGGTGGTGGCCAACGAAGTCGATGAAAAACACGTAGGTCCACTTGCCGCTGCGCGACGGGCGGGTCTCGATACGGGTCAGGTCGATGCCGTTCTGGTGGAACGGCACCAGCAACTCGTGCAGGGCACCTGGCTTGTTGCTCATCGACACGATGATCGAGGTCTTGTCGTCACCGGTCGGTGGCACTTCCTGGCTACCGATCATCAGGAAGCGCGTGGAGTTGTCCGGGCGGTCTTCGATTTTCTCGGCCAAGCGAGTCAAACCGTACAGGTTGGCCGCCATGTCGCCGGCGATCGCCGCCGAGTTCCACTCGCCCTTGACCCGTTTGGCCGCTTCGGCGTTGCTCGACACGGCCACGCGCTCAACGTTCGGGTAATGCGCGTCCAGCCACTTGCGGCACTGGGCCAGCGACTGGGCGTGGGAGTAGATGCGGGTGATGCTGTCGGTCTTGGTGTTCTCGCCCACCAGCAGGTGGTGGTGGATACGCAGCTCGACTTCGCCGCAAATCACCATGTCATGCTCGAGGAAGCTGTCCAGGGTGTGGCTGACCGCACCTTCGGTGGAGTTTTCCACCGGCACCACGCCGAAGTTGACGGCACCGGCCGCCACTTCACGGAACACTTCGTCGATGGCCGCCATTGGCCGGCTGACCACCGCGTGGCCGAAGTGTTTCATGGCCGCGGCTTGGGTGAACGTACCCTCGGGGCCGAGGTAGGCGACTTTCAGCGGCTCTTCCAGGGCCAGGCACGACGACATGATTTCGCGGAACAGCCGCGCCATCTCTTCGTTGCCCAGCGGGCCCTTGTTGCGCTCCATCACGCGTTTGAGCACCGCAGCTTCACGCTCGGGACGGTAGAACACCGGCTTCTCGCCTTCTTTCAGCGAGGCGGTCTTGACCCGGGCCACTTCTTCAGCGCAACGGGCGCGGTCGCTGATCAGCTCGAGGATTTTCTCGTCGAGGCTGTCGATGCGTACGCGCAGCGCCTTGAGCTCCTGTTCGGACATCAGCCGTGCTCCTTCTCGAATTCAGCCATGTAGCCCACCAGCGCGTCCACCGCCTCCAGGCCCAGGGCGTTGTAGATGGAGGCGCGCATGCCGCCAACCGAACGGTGGCCCTTGAGATTGAGCAGGCCACGGGCGTCGGCGCCGGCGAGGAAGGCCTTGTCCAGGCGCTCATCAGCCAGGCGGAACGGCACGTTCATCCACGAACGAGCATTGACGCTGATCGGGTTGGTGTAGAAATCGCTGTTGTCGATGAAGCCGTACAGACGCTCTTTCTTGGCGCGGTTGCGCTGCTCCATGGCGTCGACGCCACCCTGCTCTTTCAACCACTCGAAGACCAGGCCCGAGAGGTACCAGGAGTAGGTGGCCGGGGTGTTGTACATCGAACCGTTGTCGGCCGACACCTTGTAGTCGAGCATGGTCGGGCAGCTGCTGCGGGCGCGGCCCAGCAGGTCTTCACGGACGATCACCACCACCAGGCCGCTTGGGCCGATGTTCTTCTGCGCGCCGGCGTAGATCAGACCGTACTGCGACACATCGATCGGACGCGAGAGGATATCGGACGACATGTCGACGACCAGCGGCACGTCACCGGTTTCCGGCACCCAGTCAAACTGCAGGCCGCCAATGGTCTCGTTGGACGCATAGTGCACGTAGGCCGCGTTCTTGGTCAGGCTCCACTCGTTCTGACCTGGGATGGCCAGGTAATCGTATGGCTTGGCGCTGGCGGCGACATTGACGTTGCCAAAGCGGCGCGCTTCCTCGATGGCCTTTTTCGACCAGATACCGGTTTCGATGTAGTCGGCGGTACCGTTTTCCGGCAGCAGGTTCAGCGGGATTTCAGCGAACTGCTGGCTGGCACCACCCTGCAGGAACAACACCTTGTAGTTGGAGGGGACGGACAGCAGGTCACGCAGGTCCTGCTCGGCCTTTTCGGCGATGGCCACGTAATCGTCGCTGCGATGGCTCATTTCCATCACCGACAAGCCCTTGCCACGCCAGTCCAGCATCTCGGCCTGGGCGCGCTGCAGGACAGCGTCAGGAAGCGCGGCAGGGCCTGCGCAGAAGTTAAAGGCTCGTTTGCTCACATCCACTCTCGCTCTGCCAAATAGAACAAATTCGTTGTTGCCTGCTGCAATCAGTCAAACGGGGCGACCTTGGTCGCCCCGCTCGGGTTTACGCTTGCTTACTCTTGCGGGGCCTCTTCGGCGCCAGCAGCTTCTTCGTTGTCTGGCGCTTCAGCCTCGACACCCTCCTCGTCCGCCTCGACCACATCATCGAGTTCGTCCTCGGACGGCTCCTGGATACGCTCCAGGCCCACCAGCGTCTCATCAGCCGCCAGCTTGATCAGCGTAACGCCCTGGGTGTTACGGCTCAGGCTGGATACCTCGCCAACCCGGGTGCGCACCAGCGTACCCTGGTCGGAGATCAACATGATCTCCTCGCCTTCCTGCACCTGGATAGCACCGATCAGCAGACCGTTGCGCCCCTTGGTACCCATGGCGATCACACCCTGGCCACCACGGCCGCGACGCGGGAACTTGGACAGCGGGGTGCGCTTGCCGAAGCCACGCTCGGACGCGGTGAGGATCTGCGAGCCCGACTCGGGGATCAGCATGGAAATGATGCGCTGACCTTTACCCAGTTTCATGCCGCGCACACCACGCGCGTTACGGCCCATTTCACGCACTACGCTCTCAGCGAAGCGGATGACCTTGCCGGCGTCGGAGAACATCATGACTTCTTTGGCGCCGTCGGTGATGGCCGCTGCAATCAAGGTATCGCCTTCCTTCAGCTTCAAGGCGATCAGGCCGTTGGAGCGCGGACGGGCGAACTGCACCAGCGGGGTCTTCTTGACGGTGCCGGAGGCGGTAGCCATGAAGATGTACGCGCCGGTCGGCTCCGCCACCCACTCCGGAGTGTCGCCGTCTTCTTCGTCGACTTCCTCGGCCTCTACCAGCTCACCTTCGAGCACGGTGTCATCCGCTTCTTCCAGCTCTTCGTCGAGGTCGGCGTTCTGCTGCAGCGCTTCGAGGTCGATCTGCAGCATGGCGGTGATGCGCTCACCCTCCTCCAGCGGCAGCAGGTTGACCAGCGGGCGACCACGGGCAGCACGGGACGCTTCGGGGATTTCGTAGGTCTTCTTCCAGTACACCTTGCCCTTGCTGGAGAACAGCAACAGGGTGGCGTGGCTGTTGGCGACCAGCAGGTGCTCGATGTAGTCCTCGTCCTTCACGCCAGTCGCCGACTTGCCTTTGCCGCCACGGCGCTGGGCCTGGTAAGCGGACAATGGCTGGGTCTTGGCATAACCACCGTGAGAGATAGTGACCACGCGCTCTTCTTCCGGGATCATGTCGCCGTAGTTGAGGTCGTGGCTGGCATTGAGGATTTCGGTACGACGGGCATCGCCGTATTCGGCGCGAATGGCTTCCAGCTCTTCGCGGATCACTTCCATCAGGCGCTCGGCGCTGCTGAGGATGCGGATCAGTTCGCCGATCTGCTCGAGGATTTCCTGGTACTCGGCCAGCAGCTTCTCGTGCTCCAGGCCGGTCAGGCGGTGCAGGCGCAGGTCGAGAATGGCCTGAGCCTGCTCAGGCGACAGGAAGTACTTGCCATCATGCAGCCCGTACTGTTCCGGCAGGTCCTCTGGGCGGCAGGAGTCGGCGCCAGCGCGCTCGACCATGACCTGCACGGCGCTGGATTCCCACGGCGTGGAAACCAGGGCTTCCTTGGCTTCGGACGGGGTCGGCGAGGCCTTGATCAGGGCAATGACCGGGTCGATATTGGACAGCGCGACCGCCTGGCCTTCAAGGATGTGGCCACGTTCACGGGCCTTGCGCAGCTCGAACACGGTACGGCGGGTCACCACTTCACGGCGGTGACGGACGAACGCTTCGAGCAGGTCCTTGAGGTTGAGCAGGCGCGGACGGCCATCGACCAATGCCACCACGTTGATGCCGAACACGCTCTGCAGCTGGGTTTGCTGATAGAGGTTGTTGAGCACCACCTCCGGCACCTCGCCGCGACGCAGCTCGATGACGATGCGCATGCCGTCCTTGTCGGACTCGTCGCGCAGCTCGGTAATGCCTTCGATCTTCTTCTCTTTGACCAGCTCGGCGATCTTTTCGATCAGGCGTGCCTTGTTCAGCTGGTACGGCAGCTCGGTGATAACGATCTGCTGGCGGCCGCCTACCTTGTCGATGTCTTCGATCTCGGAGCGGGCACGCATGTAGATGCGGCCCCGGCCGGTGCGATAGGCCTCGATGATGCCCTGGCGACCGTTGATGATGCCGGCAGTCGGGAAGTCTGGCCCAGGAATGAACTGCATCAGCTCATCAATGGTGACGTCCGGGTTGTCGATCAGCGCCAGGCAGCCGTCGATGACCTCGCCAAGGTTGTGCGGCGGAATGTTGGTCGCCATGCCCACGGCGATACCGCTGGAGCCGTTGACCAGCAGGTTGGGAATACGGGTCGGCATGACCGCCGGAATCTGCTCGGTGCCGTCGTAGTTGGGCACCCAGTCGACGGTTTCCTTGTGCAGGTCGGCCAGCAGCTCGTGGGCCAGCTTGGTCATGCGCACTTCGGTGTATCGCATGGCCGCGGCGTTGTCGCCGTCCACCGAACCGAAGTTGCCCTGACCGTCGACCAGCAGGTAGCGCAGCGAGAACGGCTGGGCCATACGCACGATGGTGTCGTAGACCGCGGTGTCGCCGTGCGGGTGGTACTTACCGATCACGTCACCGACCACACGGGCGGATTTCTTGTACGGCTTGTTCCAGTCGTTGCCCAGTTCGCTCATCGCATAGAGAACGCGACGATGCACGGGCTTCAAGCCGTCACGCGCATCGGGCAGCGCTCGCCCGACAATCACGCTCATCGCGTAGTCGAGGTAAGACTGTCTCAGTTCGTCTTCGATATTGACCGGGAGGATTTCTTTGGCCAGTTCGCCCATGAGAAGCCTGATTCCTTTTTCTGGTGAAACTTCGCAGCTCCATCAAGGGCCGAACGAAGCTCGCCGCCGCAGCGCATATGGGTGCGACGACTTACGACAAATCAATGAGTTGTGCCATGGATCTGCGCAATGAAGGCCGCCGTGATGGGCGGTCCTGGAAACTGCCGGATGTTATCACAAAGGCGGGGGCGGTGGGGAGATGTGGCAGGTGGTCTCAGGTGGGTTTGAATCTTGAATTTTCATTGCCTGTACCGGCCTCTTCGCGGCGGTACAGGCAATACAGGCATCAGTGCAACCGCTTACGGCAAATCAGCTGGGCCAGCTTGGCAGTATCCGGGCGCTCGACGATGCCGCGCTCGGTCACGATCACATCGATCAGGTCGGCCGGGGTCACGTCGAATACCGGGTTGAACACCTCGACATCCGGCACCGCCGGGGCACCGCCAAAGTCCAGCCACTCGTCGGCGTCACGCTCCTCCAACGGGATATCCTCGCCCGTGGCCAGGTTCAGGTCGATGCTGGTGCTCGGCGCTACCACCATGAACCGCACACCATGATGCATGGCGCTGACCGCCAGCTGATAGGTGCCGATCTTGCTGGCCACGTCGCCGTTGGCGGCAATGCAGTCCGCCCCCACCACCACCCAGGTGATGCCTTTGGTCTTCATCAGGTGGGCCAGCGCCGAATCGGCGCACAGGGTCACCGGGATGCCTTCGTTGGCCAGCTCCCAGGCGGTCAGGCGCGAGCCTTGCAACCAGGGACGGGTCTCGCCGGCATAGACCCGCTCGACCATGCCCTCCAGGTAACCGGCGCGAATAACCCCCAGTGCGGTACCAAAGCCGCCGCTGGCCAGGGCGCCGGCGTTGCCGTAGGTGAGCAAGGCCTGGGCATTGCCCTGATGGCGACGGATCAGCTCGATACCTTGCTGGGACATGGTCAGGTTGGCTTCACGGTCGCTTTCATGGATAGCCACGGCTTCGGCTTCCAGCGCGGCGAGCACGTCTTCGTCCGCTCGCAGGCGCAGCAGGCGCTCGCGCATGCGGTTCAGCGCCCAGAACAGGTTGGCAGCAGTGGGGCGCGCTTCGGCCAGGGTGAGAAAGTCTTCTTCCAGGTCCATCTCCCAATCGCCACCCTGGGCCAGCCGCTCTTCAAGGGCCAGCACCAGGCCGTAGGCGGCGGCAATGCCGATGGCCGAAGCCCCGCGCACCACCATGTCGCGGATCGCCGCAGCCACCTGCGCAACATTGTCGCAGGCCAGCCAGCGCTCTTGCGACGGCAGCAGACGCTGGTCGAGCAGGTGCAAGGCGCCGCCCTGCCAGCGGATCGCGGTCACCTTCTCCGCCGCCAAAAGTCGCTCGCGCATCACCTCTCCCTGTCGTTCGGATATCAAAAGCCGGCGATTATAGCGACCCTTGGGGCTGAGCGCTCGGGTATACTCCGGCGCAATTTTGCGAAGTTTCAGAGGACTGTTCAATGAGCAACGTCGACCGCGCCGAAATCGCCAAGTTCGAAGCGCTGGCCCACCGCTGGTGGGACCGCGAAAGCGAGTTCAAGCCGCTGCACGAAATCAACCCGCTGCGCGTCAACTGGATCGACGAGCGGGCCAGCCTGGCCGGCAAGAAAGTGCTGGACGTAGGCTGTGGCGGCGGCATCCTCAGCGAAGCCATGGCCCTGCGCGGCGCCACGGTCACCGGTATCGACATGGGCGAGGCACCGCTGGCAGTGGCCCAACTGCATCAGCTGGAGTCGGGCGTGCAGGTGGAATACCGGCAGATCACCGCCGAAGCGCTGGCCGAGGAAATGCCTGAACAGTTCGACGTGGTCACCTGCCTTGAAATGCTCGAGCACGTGCCCGACCCGTCTTCGGTGATTCGCGCCTGCTACCGCATGGTCAAGCCTGGCGGCCAGGTGTTCTTCTCCACCATCAACCGCAACCCCAAGGCCTACCTGCTGGCCATCGTCGGCGCCGAATACATTCTGAAAATGCTGCCGCGCGGCACCCATGACTTCAAGAAGTTCATCCGCCCGTCCGAGCTGGGTGCCTGGAGCCGCGATGCCGGCCTGCAGGTAAAGGACATCATCGGCCTCACCTACAACCCGCTGACCAAGCACTACAAGCTCAACAGCGACGTCGACGTCAACTACATGATCCAGACCCTGCGCGAGGAATAAGCATGCGTTTGCGAGCAGTACTCTTCGACATGGACGGCACCTTGCTCGACACGGCGCCGGACTTCATCGCCATTTGCCAGGCCATGCTCGCCGAGCGCGGCCTGCCGGCCGTTGACGACAACCTGATCCGCGGCGTGATCTCTGGCGGCGCGCGCGCCATGGTTGCCGCCACGTTTGCCATGGACCCGGAAACCGAAGGCTTCGAGGCCCTGCGCCTGGAGTTCCTCGAGCGCTACCAACGCGACTGCGCGGTACACAGCAAACTGTTCGATGGCATGGCCGAGCTGCTGGCCGACATCGAAAAAGGCAACCTGCTGTGGGGCGTGGTCACCAACAAGCCGGTACGCTTCGCCGAGCCGATCATGCAGCAACTGGGCCTGGCCGAACGCTCGGCACTGCTGATCTGCCCGGACCACGTGAAAAACAGCAAACCCGACCCCGAACCGCTGATCCTGGCCTGCAAAACCTTGAACCTGGACCCGGCCAGCGTGCTGTTCGTCGGCGACGACCTGCGCGACATCGAGTCTGGCCGCGACGCTGGCACCCGCACGGCGGCGGTGCGCTACGGCTATATTCATCCAGAGGACAACCCGAACAACTGGGGCGCCGACGTGGTGGTGGACCACCCGCTGGAGCTGCGCAAAGTGATCGACAGCGCGCTGTGCGGCTGCTGAACTAGAGACAGGGAATACACAATGTTCGACTACACCGCCCGCCCCGACCTGCTGCAAGGCCGGGTCATTCTGGTGACCGGCGCCGGCCGTGGCATTGGTGCTGCTGCTGCCAAGGCCTATGCCGCACTGGGTGCCACCGTGCTGCTGCTGGGCAAGACCGAGGCCAACCTGAACGAGGTCTACGACCAGATCGAAGCCGCCGGGCACCCACAGCCGGTGGTCATCCCGTTCAACCTGGAAACCGCCCTGCCCCACCAGTACGACGAGCTGGCGGTCATGATCGAAGACCAGTTCGGCCGCCTCGACGGCCTGCTGAACAATGCCTCGATCATCGGCCCGCGCACGCCGCTGGAGCAGCTGTCGGGCGACAACTTCATGCGTGTGATGCACATCAACGTCGATGCCACCTTCATGCTCACCAGCACCTTGCTGCCACTGCTGAAGCTGTCGGAAGACGCCTCGGTGGTGTTCACCAGCAGCAGCGTCGGGCGCAAGGGCCGGGCTTACTGGGGCGCCTACGGCGTGTCGAAGTTCGCCACCGAGGGCCTGATGCAGACTCTGGCCGACGAACTGGAAGGCGTGGCGCCGGTGCGCTCCAACAGCATCAACCCGGGCGCCACGCGTACGGCGATGCGGGCTCAGGCTTACCCCAGCGAGAACCCGCAGAACAACCCGCTGCCGGAAGAGATCATGCCGGTGTATCTGTACCTGATGGGGCCGGACAGCAAAGCAGTCAACGGGCAAGCGCTCAACGCCCAGTAAGGCTTGAGATTGCCGGGGCTGCTGTGCAGCCCATCGCGACGCAAGGCCGCTCCTACAAGGGTACGCGATCTCTTGTAGGAGCGGCCTTGCGTCGCGATGGGCCGCGCAGCGGCCCCAAGGCCCTAACCCGCCGCCAACGCCGGGCGCATACGCCCCTGCTGGCGCCCTTCCAGCTGCATGCACCGTTCCAGGAACAGGTACATGCAGTCGTAACTCTTGCAAATCGCCCTGCGCAACTCGGTACGCAGCCCCAGCGTCGGGTTCTCACCGGCCAAGGTACAGATGATCTCCAGCGCCTCCCACGGGTGCGCATCGTCATACTGGGCGTGCATCTTCAGCCACTTCATCGCCCGCTTGCGCTGGTCTTCCGGGAAGCCTTGCGCGTAAGTATCGGTCGAGCACACCACCGCCGACCACTCGCCGGTCGCGCCTTCGATGGCATAGTTGGTCGCCGCCATGGAAATGGCCAGGTTCTCGGTGGCACACACCCGCCAGCACCAGTCGTTCAGGCCGTTCAGCTCGGGAGGCACTTCCTGCGCCTGCAATTCGTGCAGGTGCACGCCGTGCGCCTGGCACCAGTTTACCCAGTAGTCGGCATGGTTCAACTCGACGCGAATGTTGCGCATCAGCCAACGCCGGGCCATGTCCTCGCCCTGGTGCCGGCCGTAGCGGGTCTTGGTCAGGTTATGCGCCATGTACAGCGAAAACTGCTCCACCACCGGCCAGCCACCGATCAAGTACTGACGGATGGTCGATTGTTTCAGCTGGCCATCGCGCAGACGCGCATAGAACTCATGCTCCACCACCCGACGCTTGCTCTCGCGGCAGTCTTCAATCAGTTGCTGGGCCCATTGGGGGTAACTGGCAGGGTCCATCAAAGGCCCGATACGTACGAATGCATCAATCACTTTCAGCTCCTTGATCCTTGTGATTTCTAGCTAGCGAAACGTGCCAGGTGCCCGCTGCAACAGAGGCCGGGCGGCGATCCGTTGGCGCTGCAGACTGTCACAGGTGAACACCTGGGGGCGTTCGATCAGGTAGCCCTGGGCGTAATCCACGCCAATTTCCTGCAAGGCCTGCTCGATCAAGGGTGTTTCGACGAACTCGGCAATGGTGCGCTTACCCATCACATGGCCGATATGGTTGATGACCTCGACCATGGCCCGGTTGACCGGGTCGTCGAGCATGTCCTTGACGAAACTGCCGTCAATCTTCAGGTAATCCACGGGCAAATGCTTGAGATAGGCGAACGAGGACATGCCAGCGCAGAAATCATCGAGCGAAAAGCGGCAACCCAGCCCCTTCAACTCGTTGATGAAACGGATGGCGCTGCCCAGGTTGGCGATGGCACTGGTTTCGGTAATTTCAAAGCAGATCATTCGCGGCGGGATGGCGTACTCGACGAACAACCGCTGCAGGTATTCGAGAAACTTGTCGTCGCCGATGCTCGACCCCGACAGGTTGATCGCACAGATCGACAACGGCCCTTCGCGCCCTTCGTCCAGGCACTGGCGTATGACCAGAAACACATTGCGCACCACCCAACGGTCAAGCGCGGTCATCAGGCCGTAGCGTTCGGCCGCCGGGATAAAGCTGCTGGGCAGGATGGTACGGCCGCTTTCGTCGTGCAGGCGCAGCAGAATCTCGATGTGCCCCGGGCCTTCGAAGCTTTTCAGCGGGGCGATTTCCTGGGCATACAGGCAGAAGCGGTTTTCTTCCAAAGCCACATGCAAGCGCTGGATCCAGGCCATTTCGCCGAAGCGCATGGACAGTTCGCTGTCATCGGCATGGTACACCTGCACACGGTTGCGCCCCTTCTCCTTGGCCATGTAGCACGCCATGTCGGCAGCGCGCAGCGAAGCCTCCAGCGTGCCCGGGGCCTGGGCCATGTGCACCAGCCCGATGCTGACCGTGGTGACGAACGGCCGCCCTTTCCACACGAAGTGCAGGCTCTGCACCATCTGGCGCAATTGCTCGGCGATGCGCTCGGCCTGATCGGGCGGGCAGTTTTCCAGCAACACGCCAAATTCGTCGCCACCCAGCCGCGCCAAGGTATCGCCTTCGCGCAGGCCGGACTGCAATACGGCGCAAATGTGCCGCAACAGCTCATCGCCAGCGGCATGGCCGCAAGTGTCGTTGACCAGCTTGAACTGGTCGAGGTCGAGGAACATCAGCGAGTGCCGCCCGGCCTGGCGCGCCAGGCCGTTGAGCGCCTGCTCCAGGCGGTATTCGAACTCGCGGCGGTTGGCCAGCCCGGTCAGCGCATCGTGGGTGGCCTGCCAGGACAGGTTGGCGATGTACTGCCGCTCCTGGGTCATGTCGTGCAGCACCAGTACGATACCGCTGACCTGGCCGTCACTGACGATAGGCGAACCGACCAGGTTGATTGACACGGTGCTGCCGTCCAGCCGCTGAATCAACCTGGCGTGTTCCGCGCCGCCCTTGAGGCTGCCACTGAGCACCTGCTCGACCAGGCTGCGACCCTCCTCCTCGGCCTGCTCGTCAACCAGGCTGAACATTGCCGACAGCGGCAGGCCCAGCGCCTGGCTGGCTTGCCAGTGAGTCAATTGCTCGGCGGCCGGGTTCATGTAGCCGATACTGCCCTCCACATCGGTGGTGATCACCGCATCACCGATGGCTTGCAACGTGATCTGCGCCCGCTCTTTTTCTTCCTGAAGGGCGCTGGCAAATGCCTGGCGCTGAGCCAGCAGCTTGCTGGATCGGCGCCAGGCAATGGTAATCAGCACCATTGCCGTCAGCAGGTTGGTGATCAGCAGCACCCGCAGCAACATGCGCGAGCCTTCGCCCAAGGCATCGCTGAACGCTTTGGCCGCAGGCGTGACCCCTTCGTTAATGGTGACGATACGCGCCTTCCAGTCGCTGACCGTGCCGGCATCAACCGGGCCACTGCTCAAGCGCTGGCGCATCTCGCCAGCCAGCACATCCAGCTTGGCCAGGTAATCGTCGCCGACATCCCAGTAGTCGATGGCCGTCTGCATGTAGCTGACGTTGCGGAAATTGCGGTAGAACCAGATGATCCGCTCGACATCGTCAGGGTGGTTGCCCCCTTGCAGCACTGCCTGGCGCGCGGCCTCCAGATCAGGGTTGGGGCGGTCGAGCACCTCGCGCAACTGATGGTCGCCCTGAGGTACGGTAATGGCCTGGCGATAACGCTGGTAGGTGCTGTCGTCGCGTGTTTCAGCGTACAGGTTGAGGTAGTAGATGGCGTCTTTCTGCGCCTTGGACCACAGGCTTTCGCCCGCGACATACGCGCGCACGGCCGAGAGCGTATAAAGGCTGAGGCTGCCCAACGCCACCTGGAGGACCACAACGGCGATGAAGGGCCAGGTGATACCGAGCAACTTTGGCGCTTCTAGAGTGCGATGTCCCTTCATGGAGTCCCTGTCACAGAGCAGATAAGGCGCAAATCAACCCAGACAAGCACAGCGTAGGCCATTTGCCATCGTTGTGGAGGGGATTTTTATGACAGGGAATCGGGGGATTTGTACATCCTGAAATTCAGCTCTGCTGCAGGTGCCCATACAGCTTGGCATACAACCCGCCTTCGGCAATCAGCTGCTGGTGGTCGCCATCTTCAGCCACATGCCCACTATCGAACACCAGTACTCGATCAGCCTGCTTCACCGCCGAAAGCCGGTGGGCGATGATCAGCGTGGTGCGGCCGCTGAGGAAGCGCGCCAGGGCCTGATGCAGGTTGTACTCGGTGGCGGCATCCAGGGCCGATGTGGCCTCGTCGAGGATAACCACCTTGGGCTCGGCCAGCACCATGCGGGCAATCGCCAGGCGCTGCCGCTGGCCGCCAGACAAGCGCACCCCAGAACGCCCCAGCACACTGTCCAGGCCCTGGGGCAAGGCAGCGATGGTGGCATCCAGTTGAGCAATGTGCAGCGCCTGCCAGCAGGCATCGTCACTGCAATCACGGCCCATGGTCAGGTTGGCACGCACGCTGTCGTTGAACAGTGACGGGTGCTGCAACACCACCGCGACGTTCTCGCGCAGGGTTTCAAGGCCGATTTCCTGCAAGCTGGCCCCGCCGAAGCGGATGGTTCCGGCCTGGGCGCTGTAAAGGCCCAACAGCAGTTGCACCAGGGTGCTCTTGCCGCCGCCGCTGGCACCGACAATCGCCACCTTCTCACCCGGGGCAATCGACAGGTCGAGATGCTCCAGCACCGGCTCGTCGGCATAGGCAAAGCGCAGGTCGCGCACTTCGATACCCACGGTCTGGCGACCGGCGAACGGGTCGCTGGCGGCGGGGTACTGCGGCTCGTCGTCACGCGCCAGCAGCTCGTTGAGGCGGCTCAGCGCACCACCGGCGGCGTAATAGGCATATTGCAGGTTGAGCAGTTGCTCCACCGGGCCGATCATGAACCACAGGTAGCTGAACACCGCCAGCATCTGGCCGATCGACAAGTCTGAAAACAACACGGTAAGCATCGCCGCGGCGCGGAAGATGTCGATGCCGAACTGGAACAGCAGGCCACTGGCACGGCCACTGGCGTCGCTTTTCCATTGAGAGTCCACGGCGTAGTCGCGCACCTCACGGGCACGCAAGCCCAACCGGCCAAGGAAATAGCCCTGGCGGTTGCCCGCGCGGATTTCCTGGATGGCATCGAGGGTTTCCGCCAGTGCCTGGGTAAAGCGCGCGGTGCTGTCGTTTTCGAGCTTTTTCAGGTGTTTTACCCGCTTGCCCAACTGCACGGTGAAGTAGATCACCAGCGGGTTGAACAGCAAGATCAGCAAGGCCAGTTGCCAGTGCATCCAGATCAGGATGGCTGCCGTGCCGGTCAGGGTCAGCATGGCCACCAGGAAGCGGCTGAGGGTTTCGCCGACGAACTTGTCGAGGGTGTCCAGGTCGGTGACCAGGTGGGTGGTCACCGTGCCGCTGCCCAGGCTTTCGTATTCCTTCAGCGAAATACGCTTGAGCCGCTCGATCAGGCGAATGCGCAGGCGGTAGACGATATCCTTGGCCAAGCCGGCGAACAGCTTGGCCTGAATCACGTTGAACGCCAGCGCAGCCAGGCGCAGGCACAGGGTGAGTGCCAGCATCAGGCCAATGTAGCCGGCGGCCACCTGCCAGCTGGACGGCAGCAGGTGGTTCATCCACTTCAACGCGGCATCACCATGGCCGAGCAGCACCTCATCCACCAGCAACGGCAGCAGCAGCGGAATGGGCACACTGCAGCATGCCGCCAGCACAGCGATGAGGTTGGCAGACCAGAGGTTTTTCTTGTGATGCAGGGCCAGGCGGCGGATTTCCGCCCAGCTCAGTCGATCGGCCGCACTGTATGGCTTGCCCGGCACCGGGTCGGGTGACCCAGGCACATCAAGCACAGGCAGCCTGCTGCAGCCAACGGCCGAGCAAGGGTTGCAGGCGCTCCAGCGGCTGATAGCCGTTGGTCAGCAAGGCCAGTTGGCCGTTGCGCTCGGCCAACAGGGTCGGGAAGCCGGCGATACCCAGGTCCTGCGCCCAGGCGAAGTCGGCCGCTGTGGCAGCACGGGTGTCGGCACGGGCGAAGGTTTCGGCGAACACGGCACGGTCGAAGCCGGCCTGTTCAGCCAGCTCGACCAGCTGTGGCGCGGTGGTCACATCCATGCCTTGCTCGTAGAACGCACGCTGGATCAGCGCCAGCAGCGGCCAGACGCGCTCGGCGTCCAGCTCACGGGCTGTGACCAGAGCACGGCAGGCCGGCTCGGTGTCGTAGACGAAGCCGTCGGGCATGGCACCCTCGAAGCGGAACGGCTGGCCGGTAGCCTCAGCCACCGCCTGCCAGTGTTCGAGGATGTACTTGCGGGTGGAGCTGTCCAAGGCGCTGCCGCCGGTACGCAGCCCACCCGGCACCAGACGGGTGGCAACGCCTGCCTCACGCGCCTGGGCGATCAGGGCCGCGGCCACTGGCGCGAAACCCCAGCACCAGGAGCACATCGGGTCCATCACATAGATCAGGCGTGCAGACATGCATCAGGCCTCGGCTTTGTAGTTGTAACCGATCGGGTGCGGCAGGTTGCGGGCCTTGGCCAGCTCGATCTGCTTCTGCCGGTCGATGGCACTGCGCCGGGTCTTTTCGCTCAGGGTGTCCCAGCAATGCGGGCAGCTGACACCTGGCGAATAGTGCTCGGACGCACGCTCCTGTGCATTGATCGGGTGGCGGCAGGCGTGGCACTGGTCGTACTCGCCTTCGCTCAGGTCATGGCGCACCGTGACGCGGTTGTCGAAGACGAAGCAGTCGCCGTCCCACAGGCTTTCTTCCTGAGGCACTTCCTCGAAGTATTTCAGGATGCCGCCCTTAAGATGATAGACCGCATCAAAGCCTTCACCGAGCATGTAGCTGGAGGCTTTTTCACAGCGGATGCCACCGGTGCAGAACATGGCCACTTTCTTGTGCTTGCTCGGGTCGAAGTTGGCCTTGATGTACTCCGGGAATTCACGGAAGGTTTCGGTCTTCGGGTCGATGGCGCCCTTGAAAGTACCGATGGCCACTTCGTAGTCGTTACGGGTGTCGATCAGCAGCACTTCCGGGTCGCTGATCAAGGCGTTCCAGTCCTTGGGCTCGACATAGGTGCCGACTGCCTGGTTGGGGTCTACGCCCGGCACGCCGAGGGTGACGATTTCTTTCTTGAGCTTGACCTTGGTGCGGTAGAAGGGCTGTTCGTCGCAGTACGACTCTTTATGGTCGACATCGACCAGGCGCGGATCGTTGCGCAGCCAGGCCAGCAGGCCGTCGATGCCTTCGCGGGTGGCCGACACGGTGCCGTTGATGCCCTCGTGGGCCAGCAGCAGGGTGCCTTTGACGTTGTTGTCGAGCATGGCTTGCAGCAGCGGCTCGCGCAGCTCGACGTAGTCTTCCAGAGTGACGAACTTGTACAGCGCCGCGACGACGATGGCTTGGGACATGAAGCAGATTCTCCAGGTGGTTGCCCTCGTAAGGGGCGGACCGGATTGACAAATAAAAACGCGCCGACAAGCGGCGCGTTGCGAATTCTACCAGAACGACAAAAAGGTTTCAGTGCCCGCCGCCCGCACACACCGGCGAGGCCGGTGCAACGCCGACCTTGGCCCACTCTTCGGCGGTGTAGGTGTGGATAGCCAGGGCGTGGATCTCACCCATCAGCTCACCCATGGTGGCATAGACCTTCTGGTGGCGCTTGACGCTGTTCAACCCGGCAAACTGCTCGCTGACGATCACTGCTTTGTAGTGGGTCTCCTGACCACGACTGTGCATGTGGCTTTCGTTGAGCACTTGCAGGTGTTGCGGCGCCAGCGTGGCCAGCTGCTGTTCGATACGCTGTTGCATGGTCATCGCGGCGTACTCACTTCTTCGCCGGGGCGGCGGCCTTGCCTGCGTTCGGGTCCAGTTCCTTGGTCATGTCTTCCAGCAGCTTGTTCACCACTGGCACCGCTGGCTCCAGGCTCTGTTGGGTCAGCTGCGCCGACTGCTGGGTAACCTTGGGCATTTCACGCAGCACTTTCTTGCCCAGTGGCGATTCATAGAACTTGACCAGGTCCTTGAGCTCCTGCTCGGTGAAGGTCTGGGTGTACAGGTCGACCATCTTCGGCTTCAGCTTGTTCCAGCCGATGGCGTTGTCCAGTGCCGCGTTGGCCTTGGCCTGGTAGCTTTCCAGTACCGGCTGCTTGGCGGCCGGGGCCTTGGTCTGGGCGAAACGCTGGGCGAACATTTGCTGTACTTGCATGTACACCGGGGTGCCCAGCTTGTCGGCGTTGGCCAGGGTCAGGAATTTCTCGGCAGCAGCGTTGTGGCTGGCGGTGGCAGCGAGTACCTGGCCGCTGGCGCAAACCAGGGCAACGGCGGCACAAAGGACACGGAGACGGGTCATTGCATTTCCTTCAAAGAGACGGAGGCGGGTACCTCAGAGTAGAGCATTCTGCGCCGTGGTGGCGATGTGCTCAAGTGGCACGACGAGCGACGGAACCGCTCGGTCGAATCAGGGCCTAAACTGCGATTTCGAACTACACAGGAGTGAGTACAGAATGAGCCGTATCGAGACAGACAGCCTGGGCCCGGTCGAAGTTCCGGAGGACGCCTACTGGGGTGCGCAGACCCAGCGTTCGCTGATCAACTTCGCCATTGGCAAGGAACGCATGCCCCTCGCGGTGCTGCACGCCCTGGCACTGATCAAGAAGGCCGCGGCGCGCGTCAACGACCGCAATGGCGACTTGCCGGCCGACATCGCCCGGTTGATCGAACAGGCCGCCGATGAAGTGCTGGATGGCAAGCACGATGACCAGTTCCCGCTCGTCGTCTGGCAAACGGGCAGCGGCACCCAGAGCAACATGAACGTCAACGAGGTTATTGCCGGGCGCGCCAACGAGCTGGCCGGCAAAGGCCGTGGCGGCAAGGCGCCAGTACACCCCAACGACCACGTCAACCGCTCGCAAAGCTCCAACGACTGCTTCCCCACGGCCATGCACATTGCTGCTGCGCAGGCAGTGCATGAACAGCTGCTGCCAGCGATCGCCGAGTTGTCGTCAGGGCTGGCCGAGTTGTCGGCGCGCCACCACAAGCTGGTGAAAACCGGCCGCACGCACATGATGGACGCCACACCGATCACCTTCGGCCAGGAGGTTTCGGCCTTCGTCGCGCAACTCGACTACGCCCAGCGCGCCATCCGCGCCACCCTGCCGGCGGTGTGTGAACTGGCCCAGGGCGGTACCGCCGTGGGTACCGGGCTCAACGCCCCGCATGGTTTTGCCGAAGCCATCGCTGCCGAGTTGGCGGCGGAGTCCGGGCTGCCATTCGTCACCGCGCCCAACAAGTTTGCCGCCCTCGCTGGCCACGAACCGCTGACCAGCCTGGCCGGGGCCCTGAAGACCCTGGCTGTAGCCCTGATGAAAATCGCCAACGACCTGCGCCTGCTGGGCTCTGGCCCGCGCGCGGGGCTGGCCGAGGTGCGCCTGCCGGCCAACGAGCCGGGCAGTTCGATCATGCCGGGCAAGGTCAACCCGACCCAGTGCGAGGCACTGTCGATGCTGGCCTGCCAGGTGCTGGGCAATGACGCGGCGATTGGTTTTGCCGCCAGCCAGGGGCATTTGCAGTTGAACGTGTTCAAGCCGGTAATCATTCATAACCTGCTGCAATCGGTCGAATTGCTGGCCGATGGTTGCCGCAATTTCCAGCTGCATTGCGTGGCGGGTATCGAACCGGATGCCCAGCAGATGGCTGCGCACCTGGAACGCGGGTTGATGCTGGTGACCGCGCTCAACCCGCACATTGGCTATGACAAGGCGGCGGAAATTGCCAAGAAGGCTTACAGCGAAGGCAAGACCTTGAGGGAGGCGGCTTTGGAGTTGAAGTATCTGACCAATGAGCAGTTCGACCAGTGGGTGCGGCCAGAGAACATGCTGGCCCCAGGGGGGCATGGCTAAATCGGCCAGCCACTCATTACCCGGGCATTGTGGGAACGCGTAGGCTTAATGAACCTGGGCCAATCGCGCTTTGCGGGCCCGCCACCCGGCAACCAGCGATGGCCCCAGCGCCACCACCGCCGAGCCGAACACCACGGTTACCGCTCCCACATAGCCCAGGGCATTGATGTCCTCGGCATGTACGTACGCTGGCCAAATCACCGCCGCCAGCGCCACCGCGACAAAGGTCACCAGCGGCGTCAGCGCCAGGGTGGCACTCACTCGCGACGCCTCCCAGTGCGCCAGCGCTTCGGCAAACGCGCCATAGGCCACCAGGGTATTCAGGCAACAGGCCAGCAGCAGCCAACCTTGCACTGGGGTCAGTTGCAGCGCTTCCAGCGGGTGCACCCAAGGCGTGAGCAGCGCGGCGCAACTGAGGTAGATCACCATCATTACCTGTTGCGAATGCCATACGGTCAGCAATTGCTTCTGGCTCAGGGCGTAGAACACCCAGATGCTGGTGGCCAGCAGGATAGTCAGCACCCCGGTGGTGTAGGTGCCCAGCGACGTCAGCAGTTCTTCCAGGCGCTGGTTGAAAAACAGCCCAAAACCCGCCAGCAGAATCAGCAGGCCCACGCCCTGCCCCAGGCTGAAGCGCTCGCGGAACACGAATACGCTGGCCACCAGTAACAGCACCGGGCCGATTTGCACCACCAGTTGCGCGGTGCCGGGGCTGAGCAGCTTGAGACCGATCAGGTACAGCACGTAGTTACCCATCAAGCCAAGCACGGCCAGCACCACCAGGCCTTTGCCCTTGGGCGTAAGTTTGCGCACGGACGGCAAGCGCCGCTGAGCCGCCAGCCAGGCGAACAGCAGGCCGCCGGAGACCGACAAGCGATACCAGGTGACGGTGATCGGGTCGACCACTTGCAGCACCTGCTTGAGCTTGATCGGCAAGATACCCCAGAGCAGCGCCGTCAGAAGCGCCAGGAACAGCCCATAGCCCCAGCGGCCGGAAGTGGTGTGCATAAAATCCTCGATCAAACCCGTGGTGGGGGTGATTGGATTCTACGGACTTGGAGGGCCGTGGCGGGAAAGCGTGCCGAGAAAAGAATTCATCAGGTCATTCTTCGGCGGCATGGCTTGGCAAATGTGATGCCTGTTCTGGCCTCTTCGCGGGTAAAAACGCGAAGAGGCCAGAACAGGCAACCAGGATCTTCGATTATTTCTTGTCCTTGGCAAACGCCGCTTCCAGCGCCTGGTTGATGGTGCGCAACACCTTCACCCGCGCCCAGCGCTTGTCATTGGCCTCCACCAGCGTCCACGGTGCAATCTCGCTGCTGGTGCGGTCGACCATGTCGCCCACTGCCTGGGTGTACTCGCCCCACTTGTCACGGTTGCGCCAGTCCTCCTCGGTGATCTTGTAGCGTTTGAATGGGATCTGCTCGCGCTCTTCGAAGCGCTCCAGCTGGGTTTGCTGGTCAATCGCCAGCCAGAACTTGACCACCACCACGCCGGCGTTCACCAACTGCTCTTCAAAGTCGTTGATCTCGCTGTACGCGCGCATCCAGTCGGCCGGGCTGCAAAAGCCTTCCACCCGCTCCACCAGCACCCGGCCATACCAGGAACGGTCGAAGATGGTGAACTTGCCACGCGCCGGTATATGCCGCCAGAACCGCCAAAGGTACGGCTGGGCGCGCTCTTCTTCGGTGGGTGCGGCAATCGGCACGATGCGGTACTGGCGCGGGTCCAACGCAGCCGCCACGCGGCGGATGGCACCGCCCTTGCCGGCGGCGTCGTTGCCTTCGAACACCGCCACCAGCGCGTGCCGGCGCATATGCTTGTCACGCAGCAGGCCTGCCAGGCGGGCCTGTTCGGTGACCAGCTGTTCCTGGTAGTCGGCCTTGTCCAGGCGCAAGGTCATGTCCAGGGCGCCAAGCAGGCTGCGGTCGTCGATGCTGCGGCCAAGCGGGGCCACGTTGCCCTGGTGCTTGCCCTTGGGGTTGTTGGCCAGGGCGGCTTGCAGGCTTTCCAGCAGGATGCGCCCCACCGCCAGGCTGCGATAATTCGGGTCGACCCCTTCGACGATATGCCACGGGGCATAGTCGCGGCTGGTGCGGCGCAGCACGCGCTCGCCAAAGCGCACGAACCGGTCGTAGGTTTCTGACTGCTGCCAGTCCAGCGGGCTGATCTTCCAGCTGTGCAGCGGGTCGTCCTTGAGCGATTTCAGCCGTGCCTTCATCTGCTTCTTGGACAGGTGGAACCAGAACTTGATGATCAGCGCACCTTCGTCACACAGCATCTGCTCCAGGCGCTCGGCGCCCATGATGGCCTGATCGAGCACGGCGTCCTTGAACACCCCATGCACCCGCCCCTGCAGCATCTGGCTGTACCAGTTGCCGAAGAACACGCCCATCCGCCCCTTCGGTGGCAAGGCCCGCCAGTAACGCCAGGCGGGTGGCCGGGCCAGTTCCTCGTCGGTCTGCTGGTCGAACGTGAGCACATCGATCATGCGCGGGTCCATCCACTCGTTGAGCAGTTTTACCGTCTCACCCTTGCCGGCGCCTTCGATGCCGTTGATCAGCACGATCACCGGGAAACGCGCCTGCTGCTTGAGTTCGTACTGGGCTTCGAGCAGGGCCTCGCGCAAAGCGGGCACCTCGGCGTCGTAAGCCTCCTTGTCGATGCTGTGGCCGATTTCGGCAGATTCGAACATGCACTGGCTCCTTCAATGGATAACCAAGACTAGCGGATTTCATTTCTGCCTGTACTGGCCTGTTCGAGAATGAACGCGCTCCCACAGCTGACCCGGATGACATAAAATCTCGCCATCCGCTGCAACCGAGCCAACCATGTCCACCCTCCTCCAGCACGCCCAGATCGACTGGGATGACCAGGGCCGCCCCCACTCGCGGCAATACGACGACGTCTATTTCGCGGTCAACGAAGGCATTGAAGAAACCAAGCACGTGTTCCTCGGCCAGACCCGCCTGGCCGAGCGCTTTGCCAACCTGGCGCCGCATACCTGCGGGGTGATCGGCGAAACCGGTTTTGGCACCGGGATGAATTTTTTCTGCGCCTGGCAGCTGTTCGACCAGCACGCTCACCGCGACGCGCGCCTGCACTTCGTCAGCGTCGAAAAGTACCCCCTTGGCCACGCTGACATGGCCCGCGCCGTAAGTCTGTGGCCTGAGCTAGCTGCCTATACCGAGCCGCTGCTGGAGCAATACGTGGCGGTACACCCAGGTTTTCAGCAGTTCACCTTCGCCAATGGCCGGGTCACCCTCACGCTGTTGATCGGCGATGTGCTGGAACAGCTGCCGCAACTCGATGCACAGATCGATGTGTGGTTCCTCGATGGCTTCGCCCCCGCCAAGAACCCCGACATGTGGACCCCAGAGCTGTTCGCGCAGCTGGCGCGGCTATCGCACCCGGGCACTGTGCTGGGCACGTTCACCACCACCGGGTGGGTACGCCGCAGCCTGGTCGAAGCTGGCTTCGCCATGAAGAAGGTGCCAGGCATCGGCAAGAAGTGGGAGGTGATGAGCGGCGCCTACGTCGGCCCCGTCCCCGGTCCCAAAGCCCCCTGGTACGCACGCCCAGCGGTTGCACAAGGGCCGCGCGAAGCGCTGGTGATCGGTGCCGGGCTCGCCGGCAGCACCACCGCTGCCAGCCTGGCCCGGCGTGGCTGGCAGGTCACCGTGCTGGAGCGCCACGAAGCTCCGGCCCAGGAAGCTTCGGGTAACCCGCAAGGGGTGCTGTACCTCAAGCTGTCTGCCCATGGCACCGCGCTGTCGCAGATGATTCTGTCCGGGTTCGGCTACACACGGCGCCAGCTCCAGCGCTTGCAACGTGGCCAGGACTGGGATGCCTGCGGCGTGCTGCAGTTGGCCTTCGACGCCAAGGAGGCCGAACGCCAGGGCAAACTGGCCGCCGCCTTCGACCACGACTTGCTGCACGCGCTGGAGCGCGCCGAGGCCGAAGCCATCGCCGGGGTGGCCTTGCCAGCCGGTGGGTTGTTCTACCCCGAAGGGGGTTGGGTGCACCCGCCGGCGCTGTGCCAGCAGCAGTTGCAGCACCCAGGTATTCGCCTGCTGACCCACCAGGACGTCATCGAGCTGCGCAGCATTGGTCAACAATGGCAAGCCTGGGCTGGCGATCGCCTGCTGGCCAGCGCACCGGTGGTGGTCCTGGCCGGCGCTGCCGATGTGCGCCGTTTCGAGCCTTGCGCGCAGTTGCCGCTCAAGCGCATCCGTGGGCAGATCACCCGCTTGCCGGCCACCGCCAGCAGCCGGGCGCTGCGTACCGTAGTGTGCGCGGAAGGCTATGTGGCACCACCGCGCGGGGATGAACATACCCTGGGCGCGAGTTTTGATTTCCACAGCGAAGACCTTGCGCCGACGGTGGCCGAACACCAGGGCAACCTGGCGCTGCTGGACGAGATTTCCGTCGACCTGGCGCAGCGGCTGGGCGTGGCTGAACTGGACGCTGAACAACTGCAGGGGCGTGCAGCGTTCCGTTGCACCAGCCCGGATTACCTGCCAATCGTCGGGCCGCTGGCCGACAGCCAGGCGTTTGCCGAGGCCTATGCGGTGCTGGGCCGGGATGCGCGGCAGGTGCCGGATGTGGCCTGCCCATGGCTGGGCGGGTTGTACGTGAACAGTGGGCATGGCTCGCGCGGGTTGATCACAGCGCCGTTGAGTGGCGAGCTGGTGGCGGCCTGGGTGTGCGGGGAACCGTTGCCGTTGCCCCGCGCGGTGGCAGAAGCTTGTCATCCGAACCGGTTCGCCTTGCGTAGGCTGATTCGGGGCAAGTGATAGCTCTCGGGGCGTAGTGCCCCCCAGGACTCAACCTCATATAACAGATTGTTCTAAAACTCTCGCAAAGCACACAGGTCAGTTCCTGAAGGTGCCCTAATCCGGGGCACCACCTCCCCAACGGAAAAACCGGTAAGGACTTATGTGCGGATTAGCAGGAGAGTTGCGTTTCACCCCTATCGACCAAGCCCCTCGCCCAGCCGACCTGGCTGCGGTAGAGCGCATCACCCATCACCTGGCGCCACGCGGCCCGGATGCGTGGGGCTTCCATAGCCAAGGCCCGATTGCCCTTGGCCACCGGCGCCTGAAAATCATGGACTTGTCCGATGGCTCGGCGCAGCCGATGGTCGACAACACCCTGGGCCTGTCACTGGCTTTCAACGGTGCCATCTACAACTTCCCCGAACTGCGCCAGGAACTGCAAGACCTGGGCTACAGCTTCTGGTCCGACGGCGATACCGAGGTGCTGCTCAAGGGCTACCACGCCTGGGGCGCGGCACTGCTGCCCAAGCTCAACGGCATGTTTGCCCTGGCCATCTGGGAGCGCGATAACCAGCGCCTGTTCCTGGCCCGCGACCGCCTCGGCGTGAAGCCCTTGTACCTGTCGCGCAACGGCGAGCGCCTGCGCTTTGCCTCTACCCTGCCGGCGCTGCTCAAGGGCGGCGACATCGACCCGATGCTCGACCCGGTGGCGCTCAACCACTACCTGAACTTCCACGCCGTGGTGCCAGCACCGCGCACCCTGCTGGCCAACGTGCAAAAGCTGGAACCCGGCACCTGGATGCGCATTGACCGGCATGGCGAAGTAGAGCGCCAGACCTGGTGGCAACTGCAATACGGCGCCAACCCGGACGAGCGCGATCTCGACCTGGAAGGCTGGACCACCCGCGTGCTCGACGCCACCCGTGACGCCGTGGCCATTCGCCAACGGGCTGCCGTCGACGTGGGTGTGTTGCTGTCCGGCGGGGTCGATTCCAGCCTGCTGGTGGGCCTGTTGCGCGAAGTGGGCGTGGACGACCTGTCGACCTTCTCCATCGGCTTCGAGGACGCCGGCGGCGAGCGCGGCGACGAGTTCCAGTATTCCGACCTGATCGCCAAGCACTACGGCACCCGCCATCACCAACTGCGCATTGCCGAACACGAAATCATCGACCAGTTGCCGGCCGCGTTCCGCGCCATGAGCGAGCCGATGGTCAGCCACGACTGCATCGCCTTCTACCTGCTGTCGCGGGAAGTGGCCAAGCACTGCAAAGGCGTGCAGAGCGGCCAGGGCGCGGACGAACTGTTCGCCGGTTACCACTGGTACCCGCAGGTGGCCGGCGCCGACGATGCCTTTGCTGCCTACCGCGACGCCTTCTTCGACCGCAGCCATGCCGAGTACCGCGATACCGTACAGGCCCCTTGGCTGTTGGAAACCGACGCCGCCGGTGACTTCGTGCGCGAGCACTTCGCCCGCCCCGGCGCACGGGACGCGGTGGACAAGGCCCTGCGCCTGGATAGCACGGTGATGCTGGTCGACGACCCGGTCAAACGGGTGGACAACATGACCATGGCCTGGGGCCTCGAAGCACGCACGCCATTCCTCGACTACCGCCTGGTGGAACTGTCGGCACGCATCCCGGCGCGCTTCAAGCTGCCCGACGGCGGCAAGCAGGTGCTCAAGCAGGCAGCACGGCGGGTGATCCCGCACGAGGTAATCGACCGCAAAAAGGGCTACTTCCCGGTGCCGGGCCTGAAACACCTGGAAGGCGCCACCCTGGGCTGGGTGCGTGAGCTGCTGACCGACCCCAGCCAGGACCGTGGGCTGTTCAACCCAGCCATGCTCGACCGCCTGCTGAGCAACCCGCATGGCCAGCTGACGCCGCTGCGCGGCTCCAAGCTGTGGCAGCTGGCGGCGCTGAACCTGTGGCTGAGCGAACAAGGAATCTGACCGATGAAAGCCCATGAAATCGCTTACGGGCAGCGCCTGCTGCGCGGCCAGGCGCCGTCCTATGAGCGCCTGCAGGCGCGCCTGGCCGGCGACGGCAGCCAGCCCCACGACCAGCCGCGAGCCGTGCACTGCGGCTGGGGCCGGCTGCTGATCGGCCACACCTACCCCGACCCGGTTTCGCTGGCCGAGGACTTGCTCGACGAATGCCCCGGCGAGCGCGATATCGCCCTGTACGTGGCCGCGCCCCAGCAATTGCTGGCCCAGGCCCCGCAGCAGTTGTTCCTGGACCCGTCCGACACCTTGCGCCTGTGGTTCACCGACTACCGCCCGGCGCAGCGGGTGTTCCGCGGCTTCCGCGTGCGCCGGGCGCAGAACCCCGCCGACTGGCAGGCGATCAACACCCTGTACCAGGCACGCAGCATGCTGCCGGTGGACGCCGAACTACTGACCCCTCGGCACCTGGGCGGCCCGGTGTACTGGCTGGCCGAAGACGAAGACAGCGGCGCTGTGATCGGCAGCGTCATGGGCCTGAACCACGCCAAGGCGTTCGATGACCCTGAGCATGGCAGCAGCCTGTGGTGCCTGGCCGTGGACCCGCACTGCACCCGCCCAGGCGTGGGTGAGGTGCTGGTGCGCCACCTGATCGAGCACTTCATGAGCCGGGGCCTGGCCTACCTCGACCTGTCGGTGCTGCACGACAACCGCCAGGCCAAGCGCCTGTACCAGAAGCTGGGCTTTCGCAACCTGCCCACCTTTGCGGTCAAGCGCAAAAATGGCATCAACGAGCAGTTGTTCCTCGGGCCCGGGCCGCAAGCCGACCTTAACCCCTATGCCCGCATCATCGTCGACGAGGCGTTGCGCCGGGGCATCGAAGTACAGGTGGATGACGCCGCTGGCGGCCTGTTCACGCTGAGCCTGGGTGGGCGGCGCATTCGCTGCCGTGAATCGCTCAGCGACCTGACCAGTGCCGTGACCATGACCCTGTGCCAAGACAAGCGCCTGACCCAGCACGCCCTGCACAACGCTGGGCTGCAGGTGCCGGCGCAGCAACTGGCGGGCAATGCCGACGACAACCTGGCGTTTCTCGACGAGCATGGCGCAGTCGTGGTCAAGCCGGTCGACGGTGAGCAAGGCCAGGGCGTGGCGGTGAACCTGACCTGCATCGACGACATCACCCGCGCCGTGGCGCACGCCCGCCAGTTCGACAGCCGCGTGTTGCTGGAAAGCTTCCATGCCGGCTTCGACCTGCGCATCGTGGTGATCGGCTACGAAGTGGTGGCCGCCGCCATCCGTCACCCGGCGCAGGTGCTGGGCGATGGCAAGCACAGTGTGCGCCAGTTGATCGAGGCCCAGAGCCGCCGGCGCCAGGCCGCCACCAGTGGCGAAAGCCGCATCCCGCTGGACGACGAAACCGAGCGCACCTTGCGCGCGGCAGGCTTGGGCTATGACGACGTGCTGCCTGCCGGCCAGCGTCTGGCCGTGCGGCGCACCGCCAATCTGCACACCGGCGGCACCCTGGAAGACGTCACCGAGCGCCTGCACCCGGTACTGGCCGACGCTGCTGTGCGCGCTGCTCGGGCGCTGGAAATTCCGGTGGTGGGGCTGGACTTCATGGTGCGTGACGCCGGGCAGCCGGAGTACGTGATCATCGAGGCCAACGAACGTGCCGGCCTGGCCAACCATGAACCGCAGCCAACGGCCGAGCGCTTTATCGACTTGCTGTTTCCGCATAGCCGACCTTTGGCCTGACAACTGCTCGGCTTTTTGTAGGAGCGGCCTTGTGTCGCGAAAGGGCCGCAAAGCGGCCCCAGCAATCTAAGCAGCGAAGCTGAAATCCTGGGGGCGCTTCGCACCCCTTTCGCGACACAAGGCCGCTCCTACAAAGACCGCGCCACAGCCTGGAATATCAACCCGACCGGAGGCCTGGACATGTCCGAACGACTCCCCGAACCCGATCTCGACTACCTCAAACGTGTGCTCCTGGAAATGCTCGCCATCCCCAGCCCCACCGGGTTCACCGATACCATCGTGCGCTACGTTGCCGAACGCCTGGACGAACTGGGCATCCCCTTCGAGCTGACCCGCCGTGGCACCATCCGCGCCACCCTCAAGGGCCGGCAAACTTCACCCGACCGGGCCGTGTCCGCCCACCTCGACACCATCGGCGCCAGTGTGCGCCAGCTGCAGGACAACGGCCGCCTGGCCCTGGCGCCAGTGGGTTGCTGGTCCAGCCGCTTCGCCGAAGGCAGTCGCGTCAGCGTGTTCACCGATACCGGGGTGTTCCGCGGCAGCGTTCTGCCGCTGATGGCCAGCGGGCATGCCTTCAACACCGCCATCGACCAGATGCCTATCAGCTGGGATCATGTGGAAGTACGCCTGGACGCCTACTGCGCCACCCGCGCCGACTGCGAGGCACTGGGCGTGAGCATCGGTGACTTCGTGGCCTTCGACCCTTTGCCCGAGTTCACCGAAAGCGGCCACATCAGCGCCCGCCATCTGGACGACAAGGCTGGCGTAGCCGCATTGCTGGCAGCATTGAAGGCCGTGGTGGAAAGCGGCCGGCAACCTTTGATCGATTGCCACCCGCTGTTCACCATCACCGAAGAAACCGGCTCAGGGGCAGCCGGTGCCCTGCCTTGGGACGTCAGCGAGTTCGTCGGCATCGACATCGCCCCGGTGGCGCCCGGGCAGGCGTCCAGCGAGCATGCCGTGAGCGTGGCCATGCAGGACTCGTCGGGGCCTTACGACTACCACCTGTCCCGGCACCTGCTGAAACTGGCCGGCGACCACGACTTGCCCGTGCGGCGTGACCTGTTCCGCTATTACTTCAGCGACGCCCATTCGGCCGTGACGGCGGGGCACGATATTCGCACTGCGCTGGTGGCGTTTGGCTGCGATGCCACCCATGGGTACGAGCGTACCCATATCGACAGCCTGGCAGCGCTGAGCCGGTTGTTGTCGGCGTACCTGTTGAGCCCACCGGTGTTCGCCAGCGATTCGCAACCGGCCAATGCGTCGCTTGAACGCTTCAGCCATCAGCTGGAGCATGATGCGCAGATGGAGAGCGATACGCGGGTGCCGACGGTGGATAGCCTGGTTGGCAATAAAGGCTGAAGGCCCTGGGGCTGTTATGCAGCCCCAAAACTCGAATGTTTCGCGTAGCATGGCCACACCTACTTCAGACACCACCCACCATGCTGATCCCCTACGAGCAACTGCAAGCCGAAACCCTGACCCGCCTGATCGAGGACTTCGTCACCCGCGACGGCACCGACAACGGCGACGACACCCCGCTGGAAACCCGTGTGCTGCGGGTGCGCCAGGCCCTGGCCAAAGGCCAGGCGTTCATCCTGTTCGACCCGGAAAGCCAGCAGTGCCAGTTGCTGGCCAAGCACGATGTGCCCCGTGAGCTGCTTGACTAGCAGCTCTTGCCTTGTTTGGCCTCCTGGATGCGCTTGTATACCTCGGCCCGATGCACCGGGACCTCGCGCGGCGCATCCACGCCAAAGCGCACCACCCCCTCACGGGTTTCCACCACCCTGATGCGAATATCATCGCCAATCACGATGGTCTCACCCACTTCGCGTCCTATTACCAGCATGGTCCGGTCCTCCACCGAAAGGGAAAACCGGAGCCTGCCGTGTCGGCATTCCCCTACTCAATAGTTCTGCAGTGAATCAGAAGAACCCTACTCCGCCAGGTAAAATCTCCTACAGATTATTCATCGCGCCTGGGCCTTGGTGCGCATTTTCACCGCCATTTCCGCCATCTCGTCATACAGCCGCTCGGGGGCCTGGCGCTTCAATTGCCAGGCTTGGCGCCCTGCTTCGTGGGGCAGTATCAGAAACTCACCCGCGGCGACCTGCTGATGGATGTAATCGGCAATGTCCGCCGCGCTGATCGGCGAGCCTTCCAACAGCTTGCCAACCTGCGCCTTCATCGCCGGGTTCGGCCCACGGAACGAGTCCAGCAGGTTGGTCTGGAAGAACGACGGGCACACCACATGCACGGCCACTTCCAGCTGGCGCAGCTCCACCAGCAGGCTCTCTGAGAGTGCCAGCACGCCGGCCTTGGCTACGTTGTAGTTGCTCATGCCCGGGCCCTGCATCAACGCGGCCATCGAGGCAACGTTGATGATGCGCCCCTTGCTGCGCTCC
This sequence comes from Pseudomonas sp. NBRC 111132, assembly GCF_001320565.1. NCBI lineage: Bacteria > Pseudomonadati > Pseudomonadota > Gammaproteobacteria > Pseudomonadales > Pseudomonadaceae > Pseudomonas > Pseudomonas sp. NBRC 111132. The sequence continues at coordinate 76,267 of NZ_BCBI01000012.1, read as the reverse complement.
AGCAGCGGCAGGAACGCCTTGCAGCCCTTGACCACGCCCATCAGGTTGACCGCGATCTGCCAGTCCCAGTCCTCAAGAGACAGCTCGGCGAAGAACCCGCCCGAAGCGACCCCGGCGTTGTTGACGATCACGTCGATGCCGCCGAACTGCTCGGTGCAGGCCTGGGCCAATGCGGTGAGCTGGCTGTAGTCGCGTACGTCGCAACGCTGGACAAACCCTTCGCCGCCGGCTTCGCGCACCCGCTCCAGGGTTTCGCGCAAGCCGCTTTCGTTGACATCGGCCAGCGCCAGGCGCCAGCCCTCGCGCGCCCAGCGCAGGGCGATCTCGCGACCGAGGCCGGACCCGGCGCCGGTGATCATGATGCGGTTTTGCATGGTGGCTGGCCTTGTTTCAAGTGGTTGTGCCACGAGTCTAATCAAGGCCGAGTAGGCAGGCAGGGTTCATCAGGGTAGTGAATGGCCGGGCATGACCATGCGGTCAGTCCCGGCCCAGCCAGCGACAGGGCCAGTGCAGGCAGCACACAGATGGAATCTTTCACAAGCGGCACCGGTCCGAACATACAAGAGGCCAGCAGTCCGAGGCCCTTGACCCTCAAACACGCAAGGATTCTGTCATGACCACGATTCTGATCATCATCCTGATCCTCCTGCTGATTGGTGGCTTACCGGTCTTCCCGCACTCGCGCAGTTGGGGTTATGGCCCGTCGGGCATCGTTGGTGTGGTGCTGGTGATTCTGCTGGTGTTGTTGTTGCTTGGCATGATTTGACGCCACACCTGGCGCAGGACCAAAACGACAACGCCCCGATTGACGGGGCGTTGTGTTCAAGCAAGAAGCGTTTTTTTAGTGGGACACCGCCCCACTGGCACCCAGGCCCGTCTGCGAACGCACGAACTGCGGGTAGAACAGCGCACGCTCGTCATCAGCAGCCTTGGACTTGTCGGTGACCGAGAAGAACCAGATGCTGACGAAGGCAATGGCCATCGAGAACAGCGCCGGGTACTCGTACGGGTAGATTGGCTTCTCGTGGCCAAGGATCTGCACCCAGATGGTCGGGCCGAGGATCATCAGCGTCACCGCACTCACCAGGCCCAGCCAGCCGCCGATCATGGCGCCGCGGGTGGTCAGTTTCTTCCAGTACATCGAAAGCAACAGTACCGGGAAGTTGCAGCTGGCGGCGATGGAGAAGGCCAGGCCTACCATGAAGGCGATGTTCTGCTTCTCGAACAGGATGCCCAGGCCGATCGCCAGCACGCCCAGCGCGACGGTGGTGATCTTCGACACGCGGATCTCGTCCTTGTCGTTGGCCTTGCCCTTGCGCCAGACGCTGGCGTACAGGTCATGGGACACCGCCGAGGCACCGGCCAGGGTCAGGCCGGCAACCACCGCCAGGATGGTGGCGAAAGCCACCGCCGAGATGAAGCCGAGGAACACGCTGCCACCTACCGCATTGGCCAGGTGCACCGCTGCCATGTTGTTGCCACCCAACAGTGCGCCGGCAGCGTCTTTGAAGTCCGGGTTGGTGCTGACCAGCAGGATCGCGCCAAAGCCGATGATGAAGGTGAGGATGTAGAAGTAGCCGATGAAGCCGGTGGCGTACAGCACGCTCTTGCGCGCTTCCTTGGCATCGCTGACGGTGAAGAAGCGCATCAGGATATGCGGCAGGCCAGCGGTACCGAACATCAGAGCCAGGCCCAGCGAGAACGCCGAGATCGGGTCTTTGACCAGGCCGCCGGGGCTCATGATCGCCTCGCCCTTGGCATGCACCTTGATGGCTTCGGAGAACAGCGTGTTGAAGTCAAAGCCCACGTGCTTCATCACCATCAGCGCCATGAAGCTGGCACCGGACAGCAACAGCACAGCCTTGATGATCTGTACCCAGGTGGTGGCCAGCATGCCGCCGAACAGCACGTACAGGCACATCAGGATACCGACCAGGATGACCGCCACGTGGTAGTCCAGGCCGAACAGCAGCTCGATCAGCTTGCCGGCACCCACCATTTGCGCGATCAGGTAGAAGGCCACCACCACCAGCGAACCGGAGGCCGACAGGGTGCGGATTTCCTTCTGCCCGAGGCGGTACGAGGCCACGTCGGCAAAGGTGTACTTGCCCAGGTTGCGCAGGCGTTCGGCAATCAGGAAGAGGATGATTGGCCAGCCGACCAGGAAACCGATCGAGTAGATCAGGCCGTCGTAGCCAGAGGTGAACACCAACGCGGAAATACCCAGGAACGAGGCCGCCGACATGTAGTCGCCAGCAATCGCCAGGCCGTTCTGGAAGCCGGTGATCTTGCCGCCGGCCGCGTAGTAGTCCGCTGCCGACTTGTTGCGTTTGGAGGCCCAGTAAGTGATGCCGAGGGTAAAGGCTACGAAGGCCACGAACATGGCGATGGCGGAAACGTTCAGCGGTTGTTTCTGCACCTCGCCGGTCAGGGCATCGGCGGCCCACACGGCGGGTGCGAAGGCTCCGCAGGCCAGTACGGCCAGGGCTTTGGCGTGGCGAATCATTGTTGCGCCTCCTTCAGGATTTCCTTGTTCAGCTCATCGAATTCGCCGTTGGCGCGGCGTACGTAGATGGCGGTCAGGACGAATGCCGAAACGATCAGGCCGACGCCCAGGGGAATGCCCCAGGTAATCGACGACTCAGGGCTGAGCTTGGCGCCCAGTATGTGAGGACCGTAGGCGATCAGGAGGATGAAGGCGCAGTACAGGCCGAGCATGATCGCCGAGAGCACCCAGGCGAACCGTTCGCGTTTGGTAACCAGCTCCTTGAAACGGGGGCTGTTTTGTATCGAGAGGTAAATGCTGTCGTTCATTGTTTTTGTCCTAGCAGCACAGATAGGGGATGGAACCCACGCCCTTACTTTATGCGGCTGTTGAACGCCAACCAGACGACCTTAGTCTTAGATGCAACGGTGTTTTACCGATTGCGTAACAAAGTGGCGGCCCTTTCGCGGGTAAACCCGCTCCCACAGGGATCACACAGGCGTTGAAACCTGCGCAGTACCTGTGGAGCGGGTTTACCCGCGAAGAAGCAAAATTGGCAGTAACGGGTTGTTACTTGCCAGTCCACTCCTTCACACGATCAGGGTGCTTGGCCACCCAATCCTTGGCCGCGGCTTCAGGCTTGGCACCTTCCTGAATCGCCAGCATCACCTCGCCAATCTCGTCCTTGGACTGCCAGTTGAACTTCTTCAGGAACTCCGCCACTTCCGGAGCCTTGGTCGCCAGTTCCTTGCTGCCGATGCTGTTCACGGTTTCCGCCGCGCCATACACACCTTTCGGGTCTTCGAGGAACTTCAGCTTCCACTTGGCGAACATCCAGTGCGGAACCCAACCGGTCACCGCAATCGACTGCTGCTTGGCGTAGGCACGGCCCAGTTCCGCAGTCATCGCGGCGCCCGAGCTGGCCTGCAGCTTGTAGCCGGTCAGGTCGTAGTCCTTGATCGCCTGGTCGGTTTTCAGCATCACACCGGAGCCTGCGTCAATGCCGACGATCTTCTGCTTGAAGCTGCTATCGGTCTTGAGGTCGGCGATGCTCACCGCCTTGACGTACTCGGGGACGATCAGGCCGATCTTGGCATCCTTGAAGTTCGGGCCGTAGTCGACCACGTTGTCCTTGTTCTTGGTCCAGTACTCGCCATGGGTCACCGGCAGCCAGGCCGACAACATGGCATCGAGTTTACCGGTTGCCACGCCCTGCCACATGATCCCCGTGGCCACGGCCTGCAACTTCACGTCGTAGCCGAGCTTTTGCTTGATCACTTCGGCGGCCACGTTGGTGGTCGCCACGCTGTCGGCCCAACCATCCACGTAACCTATGCTTACTTCTTTAGCCATTGCCTGTGCAGCGCTCATGGCCATTACCAGGGCGGTGCCCACACCCAGGAAACGTCGCATTTTTTTCAAAGTCGCCATCAAAGCATCCCCTCGTCAGGTCTTGGAGATTGCATCATCTTCCTGCAACACAGGTCGACCTGATCCAGCTGCGACCTGCACCCGCCCCATATGCGACAGCACTGTGCCATTAGCGCCATCGGCCTACGCCGGCCTGCGCGATCCTTGCATGCCAAAGCATTGGCGCCGGGCTACTATCTACCCTTTTGCGCCTGACGATGGACCGCCCGATGCCCAGTTCTGCCCGCCTGCTGTTGCCGTTGTACCTGCTTGCCTGCCTGTTGGCCCTGCTTGGGCTTGGAGGGCTCTGGTACGGGCTGGGTAAGCCGGTACACCTGGCCGATGCGGCCAGCCCGACGCACAAGCTGCAGTGCGCCTCGTACACGCCGTTCGACAAAGACCAGTCACCCTACGACCAGCCATTACAGCTGCGCCCGGCACGGATGGACGCCGACCTTGCTTTGCTGGCTGAGCGATTCCAGTGCATCCGCACCTATTCCATGAGCGGCCTTGAGGCAATCCCGGCGCTGGCACGCAAGCATGGCCTGAAGGTGATGTTGGGCGCCTGGGTCAACGCTCACCCGGCCGACACCGACAAGGAAATCGACCTGCTGATCGCCACCGCCAACGCCAACCCGGATGTGGTCAGCGCGGTGATCGTCGGCAACGAGACACTGCTGCGCAAAGAGGTGACCGGTGCACACCTGGCCAAGCTGATCGCCCGAGTGAAGCAACAGGTCAAAGTGCCGGTGACCTACGCCGATGTCTGGGATTTCTGGCTGCAGCACCCGCAGGTGGCACCGGCGGTGGACTTCCTGACCATCCACCTGCTGCCCTACTGGGAGGACGAACCGCGCGGCATCGACGATGCCTTGGCCCACGTTGCCGACGTGCGCCGGGTGTTCGGCACGCGCTTCGCGCCCAAGGACATCCTGATCGGCGAAACCGGCTGGCCCAGCGAAGGCCGCCAGCGCGAGACCGCTGTGCCCAGCCGAGCCAACGAGGCGCGCTTCATTCGCGGCTTTGTGGCCATGGCCGAAAGCAACGGCTGGCGCTACAACCTGATCGAAGCCTTCGACCAGCCGTGGAAGCGTGCCAACGAAGGTGCTGTAGGCGGTTACTGGGGGCTTTACGATGCCGACCGGCAGGACAAGGGCGTGCTCGAAGGGCCGGTGAGCAACCTGCATTACTGGCCACAGTGGTTGCTGGCGAGTGCGGTGTTGATGTTGGTCATGTTGATGCTCGCCGGGCGCCCCGCGACTGTGCAGGCGGCAGTGTTGCTGCCACTGCTGGCGGCGTTTGGCGCGGTTTGCCTGGGGCTGTGGGGCGAGTTGATGCGCACCCATGCACGCTTTGTCGGGGAGTGGGTGTGGGCGGTGGCACTGGCCGGGCTGAACCTGCTGGTATTGGCCCATGCGCTGCTGGCCTTGGCGCAACGGGCCGGCTGGCGCGAACGTTTATTCGCCTGGCTGCAGGCGCGGGCCGGCTGGCTGTTGCTGGCGGCGGGTTTTGCCGCAGCGGTGAGCATGCTGGCGATGGTGTTCGACCCGCGCTACCGCAGCTTCCCCAGCGCTGCGCTGGCGTTGCCGGCGCTGGTGTATGTGCTGTGGCCGGTAAGGGCGCGGCGGGCGGAGGTGGCGCTGCTGGCGTTCATCGTCGGCGCCGGGGTGGCGCCGCAGCTGTTCGTGGAAGGGCTGGAGAACCAGCAGGCCTTGATCTGGGCGGTAGTGAGTGTGCTGATGACAGCAGCGTTGTGGCGGAGCTTGCGAATGACTCGAAAAGCCTGAAAACACAGGTAACGGTAGGAGCGGCCTTGTGTTGCGATGGGCCGCAAAGCGGCCCCAGAATTCGAGAAGCAGCACAGATTGCCGGGGCCGCTGCGCGGCCCATCGCGACGCAAGGCCGCTCCTACACAGACCGCGTCGCCTTGGCTTTTCTTACAAGCCGCAGCCCCGCTAGCACCAGCGCAAACACGGCAATGCTGGCGGTGTACAACACCAGCGCAGGCACCGCGAACACCAATGCCACCACCGCCAACCACCAGCCGGCGCGGCCGGAAACCACCTGTGCCAGCAGCGCCAACGCCAACCCACTCCAGGCCAACACCTGATGATGAATACCCAAGCCCAGCAGCGCGCGTACTTCACACTGCCAATACGCCGCAGGCGACGTGCACAGCCCTACCCACTGGCCATCCTCCATCAGCCCATAGCGCACGCCGTAACTGGCCGCGAGCCACAACCCTAGAAGCAGTACCAGCAGCGCAGCCGGCAGCGAACGAGACATCCAGTTCTCCAATAGCGGTAATCGAATTCATCCATGATCGCTTAAGCCCGGTTGTAAGGCAAAATCACAAACCTGCAGCTATGTTGCAGATAACCAGCACACCAAAGGCCACCGCGCCAGGCAACTTTGCCTGCGTTGATGTGGTCCTAGCCTGCACACTGCTCGACCTTGCGTTCTTTTGGGGGATTACATGCTTCGATCTTTGCGCCTCGCTGCCTTGCTCGGCAGCCTGCTTATGGCTGTGGCCGCTTCAGCGCGGGATATCGACGCCGCGAGCTACGGCTACCCCTTGACCAACCCGTTCGAAGCCACCATCGCCACCACGCCGCCGGACCAGCGCCCGACCCTGCCCAGCGACGACGAAATCAACCAGTCCGACTACAGCCTCAACCTGCGCCCGGAGCGCGAGTTCACTCTGCCCGACAACTTCTGGGCGGTGAAAAAGCTCAAGTACCGCCTGGCCCGCCAGGATCACGAGGCACCACTGATTTTCATCATTGCTGGCACCGGTGCGCCCTACAGCAGCAGCATCAACGAGTACCTGAAGAAGCTGTTCTACCAGGCTGGTTTCCACGTGGTGCAGCTGTCGTCACCCACCAGCTACGACTTCATGAGCGCCGCCTCGCGCTTTGCCACCCCCGGCGTCAGCCAGGAAGACGCCGAAGACATGTACCGGGTCATGCAGGCCGTGCGCGCCCAGCACCCACGCCTGCCAATCAGCGAGTTCTACCTCACCGGCTACAGCCTGGGCGCGCTCGACGCCGCCTTCGTCAGCCACCTGGACGAAACCCGCCGCAGCTTCAACTTCAAGCGCGTGCTGCTGCTGAACCCGCCAGTCAACCTGTACACCTCGATCAACAACCTGGACAAACTGGTGCAAACGCAGGTCAAGGGCATCGACCGCAGCACCACGTTCTATGAGCTGATGCTGCAAAAACTCACTCGCTACTTCCAGGACAAGGGCTACATCGACCTGAACGACGCCCTGCTGTATGACTTCCAGCAGTCGCGCCAGCACCTGTCCAACGAGCAGATGGCCATGCTGATCGGCACCTCGTTCCGTTTCTCGGCGGCCGACATTGCCTTCACCTCCGACCTGATCAACCGCCGTGGCCTGATCATTCCGCCGAAGTTCCCGATCACCGAAGGCAGCAGCCTCACGCCGTTCTTCAAACGCGCCTTGCAGTGCGACTTCGACTGCTACATGACCGAGCAGGTGATCCCCATGTGGCGTGCGCGCACCGATGGCAACAGCATCCTGCAACTGGTGAACCAGGTCAGCCTGTATGCCCTGGAAGACTACCTGCGCAGCAGCGACAAGATCGCCGTGATGCACAACGCCGACGACGTCATCCTCGGCCCGGGCGACATCGGCTTCCTGCGCCAGGTGTTCGGTGACCGCCTGACCCTTTACCCCCACGGCGGCCACTGCGGCAACCTCAATTACCGCGTCAACAGTGACGCCATGCTGGAGTTCTTCCGTGGTTAACAAACTCCTCTTCGCCACTGCCCTGCTGGCCGCCGGCCAAGCCCTGGCCGCCGAAACCGCCCCTCGGGCCAGCGTGATCGAGGCCGACCCGCAAGTGACCGCCGCACCACTGGCGCCCGAAGCCGACGGTTTTCTCGACCCGCTGCGCGAACTGAAATTCAACCCGGGGCTGGACCAGCGCGAGTTCGAGCGCTCCACCCTGGAAGCGTTGAACGTCTACGACCCGCTGGAGTCGATCAACCGGCGCGTCTACCACTTCAACTACCGGCTGGACCAATGGGTACTGCTGCCGCTGGTGAGTGGTTACCAGTACGTCACCCCGCGCTTCGTGCGTACCGGGGTGAGCAACTTCTTCAACAACCTGGGCGATGTGCCGAACCTGTTCAACAGTGTGCTGCAGCTCAAGGTCAAGCGCTCGGCAGAGATCACTGCCCGGCTGATGTTCAATACCATCATTGGTGTGGGCGGGCTATGGGACCCGGCGACCAGCATGGGCCTACCACGCCAGAGCGAAGACTTTGGCCAGACCCTGGGCTTCTACGGTGTGCCAGACGGGCCCTACCTGATGCTGCCGGTGCTGGGGCCATCGAACCTGCGCGATACCACCGGGCTGGTGGTGGACTATGCGGGCGAGCAGGCCATCAACTACCTGAACGTGCCCGAAACCAGCACCGACCACCCGGAAATTTTTGCCCTGCAGGTGGTGGATAAGCGCTACACCACCAAGTTCCGCTATGGCCAGCTGAACTCGCCGTTCGAGTATGAAAAGGTGCGGTATGTGTATACCCAAGCGCGCAAGTTGCAGATAGCCGAGTAACCTGTGCTGGCCCATTCGCGGCGGTTCGCCGCCTCGATGAACCCGCGAATGGGCCGTAACTGACAACGTCAAATCCCCAGGAACTGACACAACTCCCGCTTCTTGGCCAAAGCATCCCGTCGCCCCAACTCGATCAGTTCACTGCAATAACTCGCCTCGAACAGCAGATAGCTCAACACCCCCGCTCCACTGGTCCGCGTAGCCCCCGGCCCGCGCAGGAACAAGCGCAACGCCGCCGGCAGCTCACGCCGGTGCCGGGCAGCGATTTCGTCCAGCGGCTGGCTCGGCGCCACGACCAGCACCTCGACCGGCGCCAGCCCCAGGCGCCGGGCATCCAAGTGCGCTGGCAGCAAGCGGCTCAGGTGGTTGAGCCGCTGCAGCAACTCGATGTCGTCTTCCAGGCTGTCGATGAACGTGCTGTTGAGCATGTGCCCACCGATCTGCGCCAGGCTCGGCTGCTGGCCACTGAACACGCGCTGAGTGGGCAATGGCGGTGCCGGCCGCTGCGGGTTGCCGCTGACCCCGACCACCAGCACCCGGCTGGCGCCCAGGTGCAGGGCCGGGCTGATCGGCGCCGACTGGCGCACCGCACCGTCACCGTAATATTCGTCGCCCAACTGCACCGGGGCAAACAGCAGCGGAATGGCCGCGCTGGCCAGCAGGTGGTCGATGGTCAACGGCGTGGGCACGCCGATGCGGCGATGGCGCAGCCAGGCTTCGATGGTGCCGCGCCCTTGGTAGAAGGTGACCGCCTGGCCGGACTCGTAGCCGAAGGCGGTGACGGCCACGGCGCGCAACTGCTCGGCCGCCAGAGAATGGCCGATACCATCCATGTTCAAGTGTGCCTCCAGCAGGCTGCGCAGTGGGCTGCTGTCCAGCAGCGCCACCGGCGCCTGGCCGCCCAGGCCCAGCAGGCTATGGCCAACGAAACGGCTGGCTTGGCGAACGACTCCGGGCCAGTCACTGCGGATGACCAGATGGCTGCGAAAGTTCTGCCAGAAGGCAGTAAGCCGTTGCACGGCCTCGTTGAAATGAGTGGCGCCGCTGGCCAGGGTAACGGCGTTGATGGCACCGGCAGAGGTACCGACAATGACCGGGAACGGATTATGTGCGCCGGCAGGCAGCAACTCGGCAATGCCGGCAAGGACGCCAACCTGATAGGCGGCGCGGGCGCCGCCGCCAGAAAGGATAAGACCGGTTACCGGGGGTGGGGCCATGAACTCCTTCCTGGATCAGCTATTTTTCAGCGCTTTTTCTTCTCATACAGCCGTGGTGCACCCTCGGGCCGTGACTTGAACCGGCGGTGCGCCCACAGGTACTGCTCCGGACACTCGCGCAACACACCCTCGACCCACTGGTTGATACGCAGGCAGTCGGCCTCTTCGCTTTCGCCTGGGAAATCCGCCAGTGGCGGGTGGATTACCAGACGATAGCCGCTGCCATCCTCCAGGCGCTTCTGGGTGAACGGAATAACCTGCGCCTTGCCCAGCCGGGCGAACTTGGTGGTGGCGGTGACCGTGGCTGCGGGGATGCCGAACAGCGGCACGAAAATGCTCTGTTTGGCGCCGTAGTCCTGGTCGGGTGCGTACCAGATCGCCCGGCCCGAACGCAGCAGCTTGAGCATGCCACGCACGTCTTCGCGCTCCACTGCCAGCGAGTCAAGGTTATGCCGCTCACGGCCGCTGCGCTGGATGAAATCGAACAACGCGTTGCCATGCTCGCGGTACATGCCGTCGATGGTGTGCTGCTGGCCCAGCAGCGCGGCGCCGATTTCCAGGGTGGTGAAGTGCACCGCCATGAGGATGGCGCCCTGCCCCGCCTGCTGGGCGGCCTGCAGGTGCTCCAGCCCCTCGATATGGGCCAGGCGCGCGAGCCTGGCCTTGGGCCACCACCAGCTCATGGCCATTTCGAAGAAGGCGATGCCGGTAGAGGCGAAGTTGGCCTTGAGCAAATGCCGCCGTTCGTCGACCGACAGTTCCGGGAAGCACAGCTCCAGGTTGCGCGCGGCGATGCGCCGACGCTCACCGGCGAAGCGGTACATCACGGCACCCAGTGCCGCACCGATTTTCAACAGCACCCGGTACGGCAACTGGACCACCAGCCACAGCAGGCCCAGGCCCAGCCACAGGCCCCAGAACTTGGGGTGAAGGTAATAGGGACGAAAACGCGGGCGTTCCATTGAAGCATCCGGAAAGACAAAGGCCGCGCATTCTACAACGGATCAGCGCATGTTGCGGGCAACCGGTGTTCTCGTTATAAGTCAGGGCACTTTTTTCGCAACAAGCCGTCTATGCAGACCATGAGCCCAAACCACACACCCGACACCGCCTCCGTGTTCCAGCTCAAGGGCAGCATGCTCGCCATTACAGTACTGGAACTGGCGCGCAATGACCTTGAAGCCCTTGACCGCCAGTTGGCGGCCAAAGTCGCCCAGGCACCGAACTTCTTCAGCAACACGCCGCTGGTGCTGGCGCTGGACAAGCTGCCGGCCGACGAAGGGGCAATCGACCTGCCCGGCTTGATGCGCATCTGCCGCCACCATGGCCTGCGTACCCTGGCCATCCGCGCCAACCGCATCGAGGACATCGCCGCCGCCATCGCCATCGACCTGCCGGTGCTGCCACCGTCCGGCGCGCGCGAACGGCCGCTGGAGCCCGAGCCCGAGGTGGTCAAAAAGCCCGAACCCGCCCCGGCGCCACCACCGGCCCCCGAACCCGAAGTGCGCCCGACCCGCATCATTACTGCGCCAGTACGCGGCGGCCAGCAGATCTATGCTCAGGGTGGCGACCTGATCGTTACCGCCTCGGTCAGCCCGGGTGCGGAACTTCTGGCCGATGGCAACATCCATGTGTACGGCGCCATGCGTGGCCGCGCCCTGGCCGGCATCAAAGGCAATACCAAGGCGCGGATCTTCTGCCAGCAGATGACCGCCGAAATGGTTTCAATCGCCGGCCAGTACAAAGTCTGCGAAGACCTGCGCCGCGACCCGCTGTGGGGTACCGGCGTGCAAGTCAGCCTGTCTGGTGACGTGTTGAACATCACCCGTCTTTAACGGATACTTGCCAGCATTTTTAGAGCAACTTTTTTACCGTTGCCGTCATTTACGCTATTTCAGTTATTTGCAGGGACTTGTGTCCCGACTATTTTAGGGGTGAAACACCTTGGCCAAGATTCTCGTGGTTACTTCCGGCAAGGGGGGTGTGGGCAAGACCACCACCAGCGCCGCCATTGGTACCGGCCTCGCACTGCGCGGCCACAAGACCGTCATCGTCGACTTCGACGTGGGCCTGCGTAACCTCGACCTGATCATGGGCTGCGAACGCCGCGTGGTGTACGACTTCGTCAACGTGGTCAACGGCGAAGCCAACCTGCAGCAAGCCCTGATCAAGGACAAGCGCCTCGAGAACCTGTACGTGCTGGCCGCCAGCCAGACCCGTGACAAGGACGCGCTGACCCAGGAAGGCGTGGAAAAGGTATTGATGGAGCTGAAGGAAACCTTCGACTACGTCATCTGCGACTCGCCGGCCGGTATCGAGAAAGGCGCGCACCTGGCCATGTACTTCGCCGACGAAGCCATCGTGGTCACCAACCCCGAAGTGTCCTCGGTACGTGACTCTGACCGCATGCTGGGCATTCTGTCGAGCAAGTCGCGCCGCTCCGAGAACGGCGAAGAGCCAATCAAGGAACACCTGCTGATCACCCGCTACCACCCAGAGCGTGTGGAAAAGGGCGAAATGCTGAGCATCGCCGACGTCGAAGAAATCCTGGCGATCAAGCTCAAGGGCGTGATTCCCGAGTCCCAGGCAGTGCTGAAGGCCTCCAACCAGGGTATCCCGGTCATCCTCGACGACCAGAGCGATGCCGGCCAGGCCTATAGCGATACCGTCGACCGTCTGCTGGGCAAAGAAAAGCCCCTGCGGTTCATCGAAGTGCCGAAGCAAGGATTCTTCGCGCGACTGTTTGGAGGCAAGTAAACCATGAACCTTTTTGACTTCTTTCGTGGCAGACAGAAACAGACCAGCGCGTCGGTAGCGAAAGAGCGTCTACAGATCATCGTGGCGCACGAGCGCGGCCAACGCAGCGAGCCGGACTACCTGCCGGCGCTGCAGAAAGAACTGCTGGAGGTGATCCGCAAGTATGTGAACATCGGCAACGATGACGTGCATATCGAGCTGGAAAACCAGGGCAGCTGCTCGATTCTGGAGCTGAACATCACCCTGCCGGATCGCTGATCAGGCTAAAAGCTGGGGCTGCGTTGCAGCCTTTCGCGACACAAGGCCGCTCCCACAAGGGTTATGCACTCCCCTGTGGGAGCGGCCTTGTGTCGCGAAAGGGCTGCAAAGCGGCCCCAGCGTTTTCTGCTACTTTCGTGAGAACTGCAATGCCGCTGTCGAATGTCCAGATCCTCTTCGAAGACGCCGCCATCCTGGTGATCAACAAGCCGACCCTGCTGCTGTCGGTGCCCGGCCGCGCCGAGGACAACAAGGACTGCCTGATCACCCGCCTGCAGGAAAACGGCTACCCCGACGCACTGATCGTGCACCGTCTGGACTGGGAAACCTCCGGCATCATCCTGCTGGCCCGCGATGCCGACAGCCACCGCGAGCTGTCGCGCCAGTTCCACGACCGCGAAACCGAAAAAGCCTACACCGCCCTGTGCTGGGGCCAACCCGCGCTGGACAGCGGCAGTATCGACCTGCCGCTGCGCTACGACCCGCCAACCAAGCCACGGCATGTGGTGGACCACGAGCAGGGCAAGCATGCCCTGACGTTCTGGCGCATCGTCGAGCGCTGCGGCGACTACTGCCGTGTGGAGCTGACGCCGATTACCGGGCGTTCGCACCAGCTGCGCGTGCACATGCTGTCCATCGGCCACCCGCTGCTGGGTGACCGGCTGTATGCCAACCCCGAAGCGCTGGCGGCCCATGAACGGTTGTGCCTGCATGCGTCGATGCTGAGCTTTACCCACCCGGTCTCGGGGGAGCGGTTGAAGTTCGAGTGCCCTGCACCCTTCTGATTTTTGGCTGGCTGTTCCGGCCTCTTCGCGGGCTTGCCCGCGAAGAGGCAGACACAAATTGTCGACATTCTGCGCTAAACTCGCGCCACTGCTGTCTGGAGTGAGCTATGCGCGACGCACTGAATACTGGCCTTATCGACTTCCTCAAGGCCTCCCCCACGCCCTTCCACGCCACCGCCAGCCTGGCCCAGCGCCTCGAGGCTGCCGGCTACCAGCGCCTGGACGAACGCGACAGTTGGGCCACCGTGCCTGGCGGCCGTTATTACGTCACCCGTAACGACTCTTCGATCATCGCCATCAAGTTGGGCAAGCAGGCCCCACTGTTGAACGGCATCCGCATGGTCGGCGCCCACACCGACAGCCCGTGCCTGCGGGTCAAGCCACAGCCCGAACTGCAGCGCCAGGGCTTCCTGCAACTGGGCGTGGAAGTGTATGGCGGTGCCTTGCTGGCGCCGTGGTTCGACCGCGACCTGTCGCTGGCCGGACGCGTCACCTATCGCCGTGACGGCAAAGTCGAAAGCCAGCTGATCGACTTCAAGCTGCCGATCGCGATCATCCCCAACCTGGCCATTCACCTGAACCGCACCGCCAATGAAGGCTGGGCGATCAACCCACAGAACGAGCTGCCGCCCATCCTGGCCCAGGTCGCCGGTGACGAACGTATCGACTTCCGCGCCCTGCTCACCGAGCAACTGGCCCGTGAGCACGAGCTGATCGCCGACGTGGTCCTGGACTACGAGCTGAGCTTCTACGACACCCAGGACGCCGCGCTGATTGGCCTGCACGGCGACTTCATCGCTGGCGCCCGCCTGGACAACCTGCTGTCGTGCTATGCCGGCCTGCAGGCCCTCTTGGCCGCTGACAGCGACGAAACCTGCGTGCTGGTGTGCAACGACCACGAAGAAGTCGGCAGTTGCTCGGCCTGCGGTGCCGACGGCCCGATGCTGGAGCAGACCCTGCAGCGCCTGCTGCCCGATGGCGACGCCTACGTGCGCACCGTCCAGCGCTCGCTGATGGTGTCGGCCGACAATGCCCATGGTGTGCACCCCAACTACGCCGACAAGCACGACGGTAACCACGGGCCCAAGCTCAATGCCGGCCCAGTGATCAAGGTGAACAACAACCAGCGTTACGCCACCAACAGCGAAACCGCCGGCTTCTTCCGCCACCTGTGCATGGCCGAGGAAGTACCGGTGCAAAGCTTCGTGGTGCGCAGCGACATGGGCTGCGGCTCGACCATCGGGCCGATTACCGCCAGCCACCTGGGCGTGCGCACGGTGGATATCGGTTTGCCTACCTTTGCCATGCATTCCATTCGCGAGCTGTGTGGCAGCCACGACCTGGCGCACCTGGTGAAGGTACTGACCGCCTTCTACCGTAGCCGCGAATTGCCTTGATGCAGGCAGGTGCAAGCAGGCCCGGGCCTGCTTACACCTGCTCAAGGTCAATCCCGCCTCGCTTGCCAAGCGCTATGCTTGTTACATGGCCCCACTGCATAAGGATTGCTGTCCATGTCCCCGTTCCTGTCCCTGTTCGTGCCGGTGTTCCTGTTCCTGCTGCTGCTGACCATCGGCTTCAGCATGCGCGAGCGCAATATCGGTGTGCTCATGATGTGGATCGGCACTTTGGGGATCTTCGGCCTCACCTGCTGGAAGATCCTCGAGAAACTGCCGACATAAACCTCTACACTCGGTCAATCGTTTGACCTGAGGTAGATTTGCCTGTGCCTGCCCTCCTGCGTTACCTGTTCCTGCTGCTTGTGCTGTTCATCACCCCGGTACAGGCGGCGGGCCTGCCCGGCCTGTTGGGCGGCAGTGCGCCCGCGCAACCGGAGGCCACCGAGCCGCTGGGCAAGTCGCTGGACGAGGTGATCAAAAACCTTGAAAACGATCAGCAACGGGCCAAGTTGCTGGCCGACCTGAAAAAGCTGCGCGACGCCACGAAGCAATCGCAACCCAGCGTCGAGCAAGGCGTGCTCGGCCTGATAGGCGGCGCCCTGCATGACTTTGAGAAACAGTTCAGCGGCGATGCCAGCCCGTTCCACCGCTGGGCCGCGGAAATCGAACAAGCCCAGGCCGAGCTGAGCGAGCTGATGGTGCCGGTGCACCAGTGGCCTGCGATCCTGTTCGGCTTTGCTGCAGTGATTGCCGTGTGGAGCGTGCTGGCCTACGCCTTCAACTGGGTCGGTCACCGGGTACGCCTGCGCTTTGGCCTGAGTGAAGAACTGCCACAGCACCCGCGCACCTGGGACCTGGTGCGCTTCGCCCTGCGCAAGCTCGGCCCCTGGCTGGTGGCGCTGGTGTTCACCGTATACCTGAGCTTCGTGCTGCCACCGTCGCTGGGCAAATCGCTGGCGATGGTGTTGGCCTACGCGCTGGTGGTCGGTACCTGCTTCTCGGCCATCTGTGTCATCGCCTTCTCGCTGCTGGACGGCCCACACCGCCACCGCGCCCTGCACATCCTGCGGCACAAGGCGTTCCGCCCACTGTGGCTGATCGGCAGTTTCGCCGCCTTTGGCGAGGCAATGAGCGACCCACGCATGCTGGTGGCCCTCGGTACCCACCTGGCCCACGCCCTGGCCACCCTGGCCAACGTGGTTGCAGCACTGTGCACCGGGCTGTTCATCCTGCGCTTTCGCCGCCCGATCGCCCACCTGATCCGCAACCAGCCACTGTCGCGGCGCCTGACCCGCCGCACCCTCAGCGACACCATCGAGATCCTCGGCAGCTTCTGGTTCATCCCGGCGCTGATCCTGGTGGCCATTTCGCTGTTCGCCACCTTCGTCTCCGCCGGTGACACCAGCACCGCCCTGCGCCAGTCGCTGATGTGCACGGTGCTGGTGGTGGTGTGCATGGTGCTCAACGGCCTGGTTCGCCGCCACGCCGCCAACCCCAAACGCGCCAACAAACGCCAGGCGGTGTACACAGAGCGCCTGCGCAACTTCGGCTATTTGCTGGTGCACCTGTTCATCTGGCTGGTGTTCATCGAACTGGGCCTGCGCGTGTGGGGCGTGTCGATGATCAGCTTCGCCGAAGGCGACGGCCACGACATCAGCCTGCGCCTGCTGGGCCTGGCGGGCACGCTGATCGTCGCCTGGCTGGTGTGGATCCTGGCCGACACCGCCGTACACCATGCCCTGGTGCGCTCGCGCCGGGGGCTGGCCAATGCCCGCGCGCAAACCATGATGCCGCTGATCCGCAACGTGATGTTCGTGATCATCTTCATCATTGCGGTGATCGTCGCCCTGGCCAACATGGGCATGAACGTCACACCGCTGCTGGCCGGTGCCGGTGTCATCGGCCTGGCCATCGGTTTTGGCGCGCAGTCGCTGGTGGCCGACCTGATCACCGGTCTGTTCATCATCATCGAAGACTCGCTGGCCATCGACGACTACGTGGATGTCGGCGGGCACCTGGGCACGGTGGAGGGGCTGACCATTCGTACCGTGCGCCTGCGCGATATCGACGGCATCGTGCATACCATCCCGTTCAGCGAAATCAAGAGCATCAAGAACTACTCGCGGGAGTTCGGCTACGCGATCTTCCGCGTGGCCATCCCGCACAGCATGAACATCGACCAGGCGATCACGCTGATTCGGGAAGTGGGGCAAAAACTGCGCAATGACCCGCTGATGCGCCGCAACATCTGGTCGCCGCTGGAGCTGCAGGGGGTGGAGAGCTTCGAGTCGGGTTCGGCAATCTTGCGGGCACGCTTCAAGACCGCACCGATCAAGCAATGGGAAGTGTCGCGGGCGTTCAACCTGGCGCTCAAGCGGCAGCTGGATGAGGCGGGGCTGGATCTGGCGACGCCGCGGCTATCGGTGCAGGTGGTGACGGCCGGTGGAGGAACAGTCGCAGACTCCGGTTCCTCCAGTTAAGGCGTCCTAGCCAGCCAGGGCGCGGATGCGGATGGCATCATGCCGCCAGTACTCCAGGTCACAGTCGATCAGGTGCCCGTACTGGTCGCTGTTGACCCGAGTGATGTGCAACCCCGGGCTACCCACCGACACCTTCAACGCCCCCGCCGCCTCCACCGGCAACGCCGTCGGCAAAATTTCAAAGCACACCTGCCCATACTCGATGCCATACACTCGCCCATAAATCTCCGTCAGCGACTGCGCCAGATCCTGTTCGAGAATCTCCGGAAAATACCGGGGGTTGAGGTAGTGCTCGGCATACAGCACCGCCCGCCCGTCAATCCGCCGCAAGCGGCAGATAAGCACCACGCTGGACAACGCCGGCAACTGCAAGCGCGCGCAGATGGCCGCCGAAGCCGGCTGCAGCCGCGCCGACAGCAGTTCGGTACTGGCCACCCGACCCTGCTCGCGCACCATGGCATGGAAGTGACTGCGCTCGATCAGGTCGTAGGTCAACCGCTCGGGCGCGACAAACCAGCCGCGGCGCTCTTCGCGGTAGATCAAGCCCTGGGCCTCCAGCTGGGCTAGCGCCTCGCGCAGGGTGATACGCGTGGTGTCGAACACCTCGCTGAGCCGGCGCTCGGCCGGCAGCTTGCCGCCCGGCGCCAACAGGCCGTGCTCGATCTGCTCCTGCAGGGCATGGCAGATGGCTGTTACCGCTCGCGGTGGCATCGGCTGCATCAAGGGTTACCTATCTGGACTATTCCAGCCCCAGAACAGGGCATTTGGAGAATAGTGCAAGCCTAGGCAGGGCTGATGAACATCCTGTGACAAGGTTGCGCCCAGAGCACTGCCAGAATCGGGCCAGCCCAGCAAAACCGGGGCTGCGCCATGGTCTACGCTGTATTGCCAGGAGCCCTCGGCCACCTGCGCGGGCCCTTCCCTACATCAAACTGTCACGCAAGCGGCCTACCTTGGCTCAAGGTTTGCTGACCTAGACCAAAGGTTCCAGGCAACGGTTTCACTCATAACAACGATCGGTAAAAGGCACCCACCCAAGGAGCTACGGATGAAAAAGTTGTTCATGGCGTCACTGCTCGGCTCTGCCATCGCGTTCTGCACCTCGGCCATGGCCGCGGACCTCAAGGCCCTGGAAGATGCCGCCCGCAAGGAAGGCACGGTCAACAGCGTGGGCATGCCCGATGCCTGGGCCAACTGGAAAGGCACCTGGGAAGACCTGGCCAGCAAGTACGGCCTCAAGCACAGCGACACCGACATGAGTTCGGCGCAGGAGATCGCCAAGTTCGAAGCCGAGAAGGACAACGCCAGCGCCGACATCGGCGACGTGGGTGCCGCCTTCGGCCCGATCGCAGTGACCAAGGGCGTCAGCCAGCCCTACAAGCCAAGCACCTGGGACCAGGTGCCGGAGTGGGCCAAGGACAAGGACGGCCACTGGGCACTGGCCTATACCGGCACCATCGCCTTCATCATCAACAAAGACCTGGTCAAGGAAGGCGAACGCCCGACGTCCTGGCATGACCTGGAAAAAGGCAAGTACAAGGTCGCCATCGGCGACGTCGGCACCGCCGCCCAGGCCGCCAACGGCGTGCTGGCCGCGGCCATTGCCTACAAGGGCGACGAGAGCAACGTGGCGCCGGGCCTGCAGCTGTTCACCAAGCTGGCCCAGCAGAAGCGCCTGTCGCTGGCCAACCCGACTATCCAGACGTTGGAAAAGGGCGAAGTGGAAGTTGGCGTGGTGTGGGACTTCAACGGCCTGAGCTACCGTGAACAGATCGACCCCAAACGTTTTGAGGTGCTGATCCCGTCGGACGGTTCGGTGATTTCCGGCTATACCACGGTCATCAACAAGTACGCCAAGCACCCCAATGCGGCCAAGCTGACCCGCGAGTACATCTTCAGCGACGCCGGGCAGATCAACCTGGCCAAGGGGCATGCGCGGCCGATCCGTGCCGAGCACCTGAAGCTGCCAGCGGATGTGCAAGCCAAGTTGCTGCCTAACGAGCAGTACGGTGCTGCCCAGCCGATCAAGAACGCCGAAGCCTGGGAAGCCACCTCGAAGAAACTGCCGCAGATGTGGCAGGAGCAAGTGATCATCGAAATGGAGTAAGGCAGGACCATCCTGGGGCTGCTGCGCAGCCCATCGCGACGCAAGGCCGCTCCTACAGGGCCCGCGTCGCCCCAGAGGTTTTCGCTGTCCCTGTGGGAGCGGCCTTGTGTCGCGAATGGAGGGCGAAGCCCTCCCCGGTTCCTTTGCGGAGTATTGAATGAGCCACAACGTCATCCTGGTCCTGCTGGACGGCCTCAACTACCAGGTCGCTCACCACGCCATGGGCCACCTGCACGCTTACGTCGAGGCCGACCGCGCCGCGCTATACCGGGTGGAATGCGAGCTGCCGTCGCTGTCGCGGCCGCTGTACGAATGCATCCTCACCGGCGTGCCGCCGATCGACAGCGGCATCGTGCACAACAACATCAACCGCCTGTCCAACCAGCGCAGCGTGTTCCACTACGCCCGCGAGGCCAACCTGGGCACCGCAGCCGCGGCCTATCACTGGATGAGCGAACTGTACAACCGCTCGCCCTTCGACCCGCAGCGCGACCGCCACACCCATGCGCCCAAGCTGCCGATCCAGCACGGGCTGTTCTACTGGGACGACCGTTACCCCGACTCGCACCTGCTGGCCGACGGTGAGTACCTGCGCCGCCGTCACGCCCCCAACTTCCTGCTGGTGCACCCGATGAGCGTTGACGACATCGGCCACCGTCACGGCCTGGACAGCAGCCAGTACCGCAACGCTGCGCGCAGCGTGGATATTTTGCTGGCCGACTACCTGCCAGGTTGGCTCGAAGAGGGCTATCAGGTATTGGTTACCGCCGACCATGGCATGAACAACGACCGCTCGCACAACGGCCTGCTGGCCGAGGAGCGCGAAGTGCCGCTGTTCGTGTTTGGCGACGCCTTCAGCCTGGACCCGGCCGCCAAACCGCTGCAGACCGAGCTGTGCGGCACCATCTGCGAGCTGCTGGGCGCCGCGCACGACAAAACAGTTTGCCGGGAGTTGCTGAAGTGAATGGCGGCGCCCGTGGCCGCTACCTGGCCCTGCTCTGCCTGCTGCCGTTCGCCGTCTTCTTCGTCATCTTCCAGGTCGCCCCGCTGGCCTGGGTGGCGACCAACAGCCTGCAATCGGACGCCGGCTGGGGCATCGACAACTTCAGCAAGGTATTCGCCTCGAAGTTTTACCTGCAGGCATTGCAACGCAGCCTGGAAATCAGCTTCTGGTCGAGCCTGTTCGGCATCGTCATCGCCACCCTCGGCGCCTATTCACTGCGCCGGGTGGACTCGAAGCTGCGCGACTTCGTCAGTGCCTTCGCCAACATGACCAGCAACTTTGCCGGGGTGCCGCTGGCCTTCGCCTTCATCATCCTGCTGGGTTTCAACGGCGCACTGACCCTGCTGCTGAAGCAGGTCGGCCTGCTGGAAGACTTCAGCATCTATTCCAAGAGCGGGCTGATCCTGGTGTACACCTACTTCCAGATCCCGCTGGGCGTATTGCTGCTGTACCCCGCCTTCGACGCGCTGCGTGAAGACTGGCGCGAGTCGGCCGCACTGCTGGGCGCCAACCACTGGCAGTACTGGCGGCACATCGGCCTGCCGGTGCTGACCCCGGCACTGCTGGGCACGTTCGTCATCCTGCTGGCCAACGCCCTCGGTGCCTACGCCACCGTGTACGCACTGACCACGGGTAATTTCAACGTACTGCCGATCCGTATCGCCGGCCTGGTGGCCGGCGATATCAGCCTCGACCCGAACCTGGCCAGCGCCCTGGCCATGGTGCTGGTGGGGCTGATGACGCTGGTCACGGTGGTGCATCAATGGCTGCTGAAGAGGAGCTACCATGCGCGCTGACGCCCTTTCCGGCGGCTGGTACCATCGCGTGGTGGTGTACCTGCTGTTCCTGATCCTGCTGCTGCCATTGGCCGGCACCCTGCTCTACTCGCTGGCCACCAGTTGGTCGGCCAGCCTGCTGCCCAGTGGCCTGACCCTGAAATGGTATGCGGCATTGTGGAGCGAGCCGCGCTTTCTGGCAGCCTTCGGCCAGTCACTGCTGGTGTGCGTGGGCGCGCTGTTGCTGTCGGTGGTGCTGATATTGCCGCTGCTGTTCGTGGTGCACTACCACTTCCCCAAACTCGACGCACTGATGAACATCCTCATCCTGCTGCCCTTCGCGGTACCGCCGGTGGTGTCGTCGGTGGGGTTGCTGCAACTGTACGGCAGCGGGCCGATGGCCATGGTCGGCACACCGTGGATCCTGATCGGCTGCTACTTCACCATCGCGCTGCCGTTCATGTACCGAGCCATTACCAACAACCTGCAGGCCATCAACCTGCGCGACCTGATGGACGCCGCGCAGCTGCTCGGCGCCAGCACCTGGCAGGCAGCACTGCTGGTGGTGCTGCCCAACCTACGCAAGGGCTTGATGGTGGCGTTGCTGCTGTCGTTCTCGTTCCTGTTCGGCGAATTCGTATTCGCCAACCTGCTGGTCGGCACCCGCTACGAGACCCTGCAGGTGTACCTGAACAACATGCGCAACAGCAGCGGCCACTTCAACAGCGCACTGGTGATCTCCTACTTCGCCTTCGTGCTGATACTGACCTGGGTCGCCAACCGCCTGAACAAGGACAAGACCTGACATGAGCTTCGTCAGCGTACAGAAACTGCAGAAGAGCTACGCCGGCAGCCCGGTATTCGAGAACATCGAC
This sequence comes from Pseudomonas sp. NBRC 111132, assembly GCF_001320565.1. NCBI lineage: Bacteria > Pseudomonadati > Pseudomonadota > Gammaproteobacteria > Pseudomonadales > Pseudomonadaceae > Pseudomonas > Pseudomonas sp. NBRC 111132. Next base: position 54,125 of record NZ_BCBI01000012.1, on the reverse strand, counting down.
TGCCACATCGAACGCGGCGAGTTCGTCACCTTGCTGGGCCCGTCCGGCTGCGGCAAATCCACCCTGCTGCGCTGCATCGCCGGGCTGACCCCGGTGGACAGCGGGCAGATCCTCCTCGACGGCCACGACATCGTGCCGCTAAGCCCGCAAAAACGTGGCATCGGCATGGTGTTCCAAAGCTACGCACTGTTCCCCAACATGACCGTGGAGCAGAACGTCGCCTTTGGCCTGCGCATGCAGAAAGTCAAAACCGACGAAAGCCAGCTGCGAGTGCGCGAGGCCCTGGAGCTGGTTGAGCTGGGCACATTCGCCGGGCGCTACCCGCACCAGTTGTCTGGCGGCCAGTGCCAACGCGTGGCCCTGGCCCGCTCGCTGGTCACCCGCCCGCGCCTGCTGCTGCTCGACGAGCCGCTGTCGGCACTGGATGCGCGTATCCGCAAGCACCTGCGCGAGCAGATTCGCGCCATCCAGCGCGAGCTGGGGCTGACCACCATCTTCGTCACCCACGACCAGGAAGAGGCGCTGACCCTGTCCGACCGCATCTTCCTGATGAACCAGGGCCGCATCGTCCAGAGTGGTGATGCCGAAACTCTGTACACAGCGCCTGTGGACCTGTTTGCCGCCGGCTTCATCGGCAACTACAACCTGCTCGACGCCGACAGCGCCAGCCGCCTGCTGCAGCGCCCGGTGGCCAGCCGCCTGGCGATCCGCCCGGAGTCGATCACCCTGGGCGTGAACGGCGAACTAGACGCAGAAGTGCGTAGCCACAGCCTGCTGGGCAACGTGATTCGCTACCGCGTAAAGGTGCGCGAAGTGGAGCTGGTGGTCGATGTACTCAACCGCTCGCCGGCAGACCTGCACGCGGACGGAAAACGGGTAAGCTTGTCGATCGACCCCACGGCGCTGCGGGAAGTGGCCTAAGGAGACTCAACACAATGGCACTGGCAATTTTCGATCTGGACGAAACCCTTATCCACGGCGACTGCGCGTCGCTGTGGAGCGAGCAGATGGCCCGGCTGGGCTGGGTCGACGGCAAGGATTTCCTGCGCCGCGACCATGAACTGATGGAAGCCTACGGCAAGGGCCACCTGCAGATGGAGGACTACATGGCCTTCAGCCTGGAGCCGATTGCCGGGCGTACCCTGGAAGAAGTCGAGCACCTGGTGGAGCCGTGGGTGGAAGACGTGATCGAACCGATCATCTATGGCGACGCCTGCCGCTGCATTGCCGAACACCGCAAGCGTGGCGATCGCATTCTGATCATTTCTGCTTCGGGGACGCACCTGGTGGGGCCGATTGCGGCGCGGCTGGGGGTGGACGAGTACCTGGCAATCGAGCTGGAGGCGGTGAATGGGGTGTATACCGGCAAAACCCGAGGGGTGCTGACCTACCGCGAGGGCAAGATCACCCGGCTGCTGGAGTGGTTGGATCAGGAGCAGGAAAATCTGGAGGGGGCGAGTTTCTATTCCGACTCACGCAATGACCTGCCGTTGTTACTGAAGGTGGACCATCCGCATGTGGTGAACCCCGATGCGGTATTGCGTGAACATGCCCAGACCAATGGCTGGCCGATCCTGAGCTGGACCTGAAAGTACTTCATTGCCTGTTCTGGCCTCTTCGCGGGTGAACCCGCTTCCACGAAAGGGTGCGATCCCTGTGGGAGCGGGGTACCCGCGAAGGGGCCAGGCCTGCTTACACCAGGCTCGCGTCGATCACCATCACCAGCTTTCCTGACACCTGATTGGTCTCAAGCTCGGCATACGCCGCCTGGGCAAACTCCACCGGGTAGGTATCGACCAGCTGCGGCGACAAGCGCCCTTCGGCAAACAGCGGCCACACCTGCTGCTGCAACTCACTCAGCAGTTCGGCCTTGAAGCCGTCATCACGGTTACGCAGCGTGGAGCCGGTAATCTCCAGGCGCTTGCCCAGCACCTGCGCCAGGTCCAGCTCGAACTTGCGCCCGCCCATCAGGCCGATGATCACCCAGCGCCCGTCACGGGCCAGCAGCTTCAGGTTGAGCTCACCGTAGCTGGCGCCCACCGGGTCGAGAATCACGTCGAACGGGCCAAAACCTTCCAGCGCGTCCAGGTTCTCGTTACGTACCACACCACCCGCGGCACCCAGCGCTTGGCAATAAGCCAGGCGGTCCTGCGAACCGACGCTGACCCACACCGGGCTGCCAAACGCCTTGCACAGCTGGATGGCGGCCGAGCCAACGCCACTGGCACCGGCGTGCACCAACACCTTCTCGCCAGCCTTCACAGCACCGAGCTGGAAGATGTTCAGCCAGGCGGTGGCATACACCTCCGGCAACGCCGCTGCTTCCTGCAGGCTCAGGCCTTCGGGCACCGGCAGTACGTGACGGGCATCGACCACCACTTCCTCGGCCATCGCGCCGCTGGCCAGCAGCGCGCAAACGCGGTCGCCCACCCGCCAATCGGCACCCGCACCTACCTCTTCAACCACCCCGGCACACTCCAGGCCCATGTACGGGCTGGCCCCTGGTGGTGGCGGGTACAAACCTTTCATCTGCAGCAGATCAGCGCGGTTCAGCCCCGCTGCGGCCACGCGAATGCGCACTTGGCCCGCGTCACAGGCCGGGCGTTCGGCCTCGACCCACTCCACATGTCCGTCAACGCCTTGCAATGCCTTCACAGTGCCTCCATAGTTGAATCATGACTGGGCCTGGGGAACGCACACCCCAGGCTTTTTGCAGTATTTGCCCGGTTCCATGGAACCGGCAACGGAAAAGACGGCCTACTATGCGTGATCAATTGCCTCCACGTCGAATCAGCATGAAGCATTTCCTCCCAAGCACCGCCCTCGCTGTCATGATCGGCCTGGGCAGCCTCACGCTCGGCGGCAATGCGGCGGCCGCCAACAAGTGGGACAGCCTGCAACCGGACCGCGACGAGATCGTCGCCAGCCTCAACGTGGTGGAATTGCTCAAGCGCCACCACTACAGCAAGCCCCCACTGGACGATGCCCGCTCGGTCATCATCTACGACAGCTACATCAAGCTGCTGGACCCGGCGCGCAGCTACTTCACCGCTGCCGACATCGCCGAGTTCGACAAGTGGAAAACGCAATTCGACGATTTCCTCAAGAGCGGTAACCTGGACCCAGGCTTCACCATCTACAAACGCTACCTCGACCGCGTCAAGCAACGCCTGGACTTCGCCCTGGCCGAGCTGAACAAAGGCGTGGACAAGATCGACTTCACCACCAAGGAAACCTTGCTGATCGACCGCAAGGACGCACCGTGGATGAAGGACCAGGCCGAGCTCGACGACCTGTGGCGCAAGCGCGTGAAAGACGAAGTGCTGCGCCAGAAAATCGCCGGCAAGGAACCCAAGCAGATCCAGGAAACCCTGACCAAGCGCTACAAGAACCAGCTGGCGCGCCTGGACCAGACCCGTGCCGAGGATATCTTCCAGGCCTACATCAACACCTTCGCCCAGTCCTACGACCCGCACACCAACTACCTGTCGCCGGACAACGCCGAAAACTTCGACATCAACATGAGCCTGTCGCTCGAAGGCATCGGCGCGGTGCTGCAAAGCGACAACGACCAGGTCAAGATTGTGCGCCTGGTGCCGGCAGGCCCGGCCGCCAAGACCAAGCAAGTGGCCCCGGCCGACAAGATCATCGGCGTGGCCCAGGGCAACAAGGAAATGGTCGACGTGGTCGGCTGGCGCCTGGACGAAGTGGTCAAGCTGATCCGCGGCCCGAAAGGTTCGGTGGTGCGCCTGGAAATCATCCCGGCCAGCAACGCGCCTAGCGACCAGACCAGCAAGATCGTTTCGATCACCCGTGAAGCGGTGAAGCTTGAAGAGCAGGCAGCGAAAAAGTCGGTGCTCAAGCTCAAGCAGGACGGGCGTGACTACAAGCTGGGCATCATCGAGATCCCGGCCTTCTACCTGGACTTCAAGGCCTACCGTGCAGGTGACCCGGAGTACAAGAGCACCACGCGTGACGTGAAAAAACTGCTCACCGAACTGCAGAAGGAAAAAGTCGACGGCGTGGTCATCGACCTGCGCAACAACGGCGGCGGCTCGTTGCAGGAAGCCACTGAGCTGACCAGCCTGTTCATCGAGAAAGGCCCGACCGTGCTGGTGCGCAACAGCGATGGCCGCGTCGACGTGCTGGAAGACGAAAACCCAGGTGCCTTCTACAAAGGCCCGCTGGCGCTGCTGGTGAACCGGCTGTCGGCCTCGGCTTCGGAGATCTTCGCCGGCGCCATGCAGGACTACCACCGCGCACTGATCATCGGTGGCCAGACCTTCGGCAAAGGCACCGTGCAGACCATCCAGCCACTCAACCATGGCGAACTGAAGCTGACCCTGGCCAAGTTCTACCGGGTTTCTGGGCAAAGCACCCAGCACCAAGGCGTGCTGCCGGACATCGACTACCCGTCGATCATCGACACCAAGGAAATCGGCGAGAGCGCGCTGCCCGAAGCCATGCCGTGGGACACCATTCGCCCGGCGATCAGGCCGGCGTCCGACCCGTTCAAGCCGTTCCTGGCCCAGCTCAAGGCGCAGCATGAAGCACGCAGTGACAAGGATGCCGAGTTCACCTACATCCGCGACCGGCTGGCCCTGACCCAGAAGCTGATGAATGAAAAAACCGTCAGCCTCAACGAACAGGAACGCCGTGCACGCCATGATGAAATCGAGGCCAAGCAACTGGCGCTGGAAAACGTCCGCCGCAAGGCCAAGGGTGAAGAGCCGCTGAAAGAGCTGAAGAAAGAGGATGAAGACGCGCTGCCGGCCGAAGATGAAAACACCAAGCCGGAAGACGACGCCTACCTGTCGGAAACCGGTCGCATCCTGATCGACTACCTCAGCGCCAGCACCAAGGTGGCCAAGAAGTAAGGCAACGCGGCAATGATGGCAAATTAATGTGACCTGTCATCAAACAGTCATCGCGCTGTCGTGAAATACGAGGGCCGGGCATGCAGATGCCCGGCCCTTTCATTTTCAGGATTACGTCATGACCGTTGCCGAACAGCTCGATGCCTTGAGTGCCATCCTGGCTCAACGCAGTATCCACAGCTTGTTCCAGCCGATCATGTGCCTGAGCGAGCAACGGGTGTTCGGCCATGAAGCGCTGACCCGTGGCCCTTCCAACAGCCCGCTGCACGCGCCGCTGAACCTGTTTACCATCGCCCGCCAGGCCGGCCGCCTGACCGAGCTGGAGGCCGCCTGCCGGGAGAGTGCCTGCCGACGCTTCAGTGAGCAGCAACTGCAAGGCAAACTGTTTCTCAACATCTCGCCCGAATCGCTGCTGGAGCCACACTACCCCTCCGGCCTTACCCTCAAACTGCTCGAACAGGTCGGGCTGCCCCCCAGCCGGGTCGTGATCGAGTTGACCGAACACACCCCCACCGACGACTTCCAGCTGCTGTCCAATGCCCTGCACCATTACCGCGATATGGGCTTTTCGATCGCCATCGACGACCTGGGGGCGGGCTATTCGAGCTTGCGCCTGTGGTCGGAGCTGCGCCCCGAATACGTGAAGATCGACCGGCATTTCATCGACGGTATCCACCGCGACCCGCTCAAACGCGAGTTCGTCGGCTCAATCTTGCAGATCGCCCGGGCGTCAAAGGCGCAGGTGATTGCCGAAGGCATCGAGCTGGCGGAGGAACTGGCGGTGCTGAGGGAGATGGGGGTAGACCTGGTGCAGGGTTACCTGCTGGGACGGCCGCAGGAGCTGGGGGTGCGGGAACTACCGGCGCTGACGAGCCTGCCGCCGGCCGAGCAACCGACAGTGCGCTTGAATGCCACGATCGGGCAATTGCTGGAGCTGCTTGGACGGCATCAGCACCTGAATGTACTGGAGGTGGTGGATGCGGACGGCAGGGCCTGCGGATTGATCCACAGGGATGCACTGCTTGTTACGACCTCTTAACGGACCGATTCACCCGTGAAGAAGCCTGATCAGGCAGACTCGGGGTAGCTGTACTCGAACACCCGGACCACCTCGGAGGCATGCCAAGAAGCGGCCTCCATACCATCGACCGGCCCGGTAAACCGCCCCAGCCGCTCGACACACTCAAAAAAGCCAGTACGCGGCAAACGGCTGGCGCCTTGGCTGATCACCAGCGAACTGCGCAAGGGCTGCTCGGCACGGGCATCCAACACGGCCAGGTATTCCAGCGCGGCGGTCAGCGTCTGCATGGCCGGGCTGGGTAGTTGCAAGCGCTCGATCAACGCTCGGTACGTCAGCAGGTGACGTTGTCGACGGGCCAGGTCAAGCTCGCCCAGCAGGTTATCCCAGTGCTGACGGCTGATCCTGACCTGGCTCATGATGGCTCGCTCCAGCCAGCCACCCCAAGATGCCAGGCCAAGGCGCGGCGGATGGCAGCATCCGGTTGGCGCTCGCCCGATTCGATCATGGCCAGATACGCCGGGCTCACCCCGACATTGCGCGCCAGTTGCTCAGGGGCAATGCCCTTGGCCTGGCGAATCTGGGCGACTTCGCTGAAGGCCGGTAATGGCGCACTGGCCGCCCCCCCCTGCGCTTCACTGACAACCGCCTCGGCAGGTGCCTGCCCCGCAGCCTTGAGCAAGGCCTGGTATTGCTCCCAGGGAACGACTGCGTACTCGGGCTGACCGTCCCGGCTGATGACCTGAATACCCATTACAAACCCCTTTAAAAAGGATTACAGCATGTAATCCGTAGGCATAACCCTTATGCCAATTATATTACCAACTCTGGGGTCTGTGCAGTTGAGGTGCAGTGAAGGCTCAGGCCGCTCTTAGTGCGTATTGCGTTCCAGCCGCAGCGCCTGCGGGGTGGCTGGCAGGCGCTCGACCACGCGCAGCCGTTCGGGCGCCTGGCTATCGCGCCAGGCTTTGAAGCGCGCCAGCTCGTCGGACACGGTTTTCAGCACCCAGCCCAGCACCGCGATGTCATCAAGAAAACCCACCCCCAGCAGCCAGTCGGGGATGGCATCGATGGGGCTGACGAAATACAGCAGGCCAGCCACGATGGTGACCAGCGCCCCAGGGCTGATGGCGCGGTACTCGCCGCGCCACCAGGCCAGGCACAGCGACTGTAACAGCTTCACATCTTCACGCAGCTGGCCGAGGCGCGGGCCTTTGCGCGCCACCGCGAACAGCAAGGCCGGCAAGCGGCCGCGGCTGAGCAGGCGCTCGGCCAATGGCAGAAAGCGGGCGAAATTCCAGGGTGCGCTCATGGAGCCTCCGAGAAGAAAAGGTTATCCACATTTATTGTGGATAACCTTGTGAACAGGGCGATATTTCTGACCTCCGGTGCCTGCCAGGCAAGGGTCCCGGTCAGATCGGGCGTTTTTTACACAGTCGTTTCACACCGGGGCTGGCTAAGCCGCAAACGATTTGCGTCAGAAACGTCCTACATCTTTACGCTTCATCTCCTCGGACAGTATCAGCTGTTGCAGGTTCGTCCAATCGGCACAAACGAAAACGCCCCGTCAGTGCGGGGCGTTTGCGACTACCAGCCAATGTTACTTGGCAGGTGCTTCCGCAGGCGCTTCGGCCGGGGCCTCACCTTCAGGCTCGGCACCTTGCAGCTGGGCCGGGTCCTTGATGGCGATCAGTTCCAGGTCGAACACCAGTACCGAGTTGGCCGGGATCAACGGGCTCGGGCTTTGTGCGCCGTAGGCCAGTTCAGCCGGAATGAACAGCTTGTATTTCTCGCCAACGTGCATCAGCTGCAGGCCTTCGACCCAACCTGGGATCACGCCGCTGACCGGCAGGTCGATCGGGCTGCCACGCTCTACGGAGCTGTCGAATACCTTGCCATCGATCAGCTTGCCTTCGTAGTGGACAGTGACCACGTCTGTCGGCTTAGGCTGCGGGCCGTCGGCCTTCTTGACCACTTCGTACTGCAGGCCCGAAGCGGTGGTGACCACGCCTGGCTTCTTGGCGTTTTCTTCGAGGAACTTCTTGCCGGCGGAGGCGGCTTCTTCGCTGGCCTTGGCCAGGCGCTCTTCGGCGCGCTTCTGCAATGCGGTGAACGCTTCTACCAGCTCTTCATCCTTGATGCGCTGCTCTTTCTTGCTGACGGCGTCTTCGATGCCGAGGGCGACTGCTTTGGAATCAAGGTCTTCCATGCCTTCCTGAGCCAGGCTCTTGCCCATGTTCAGGCCGATACCGTAGGAGGCTTTCTGCGCCGGAGTCTTCAGCTCGGGGCTGCTGGCCTGTTGGTCACAGCCAGCCAGTACCAGGCCTACCAGGGCAACCGCAGCCGCCAAACGATGCTGTTTCATGCTATTTCCTTGTTCATGCGCCATAAGGGCAATCAGGGTAAAGCCGCGAGCTTAGCAGGCGGCCATGACCAATGGCTACCGGCATAGGAGCGGGTTTTAGTAAGGAAGTTCAGTTGTTAAACGCTTATTAATGCGAGCGTTTGCAGCCATTGGCCAGTATTGACCCGTTGTGCCGTTTTTGCGCGGTCCAACCAGGGATTTATTTCGCTGGATTCTGAAAAGCCTGCAATCAGGGATATTGACCCTCGCGATACTCCCCTGCCACCTCACGCAGTACCTCGCACACCCATTGCCCAGGCAAGCTTTGCGGCAGGGCGGCGTTACGGCAGATGCCGACCGAACCGCCCGGCTCGCGCACGCCCAGGTCGAGCTCGACCAACTCGCCACGGCGCAGGTCCAGCAAGACCGCGTCGCGGGGCGCCACCCACAGTCCATCACTGCCCAGCAGGTAACGCCGGCTCAGGGCCAGCGACAAGGTTTCCAGGCGCTGCGCCGGCATCTGGATACCGCATTGCACAAACAGGCTGTCGGCATGCTGGCGGATGGTGGTGCCCGCCGGGGGCAGCACCAACGGGTAACGCCCCACCTGGGCTCGCTCCACCGGCGCGCTGGCCAGCAGCGGGTGACCGGGGCGTACCACCAGGCTCATCGATTCGCTGTACAGGTGCTCGAACGACAGGCCCTGGATCTGCGGGCTGTCGGTCATGCGCCCGACCACAAGCTCCAGTTCGCCCAGGTGCAGTTGGCCGAGCAGCTGAGCACTGACCCCGGTGACCACACTGATCACCAGCGCGTCATGGCGCTGGTGCAGGCGGCACAACACCTCGGGCATGAGCAGGCCCTCGACCGTGGACAGCACGCCTATACGTACCTGTGACGGCGCCCGCGCTTCGCCACGCAAACTGCTGACACCATCGCGCAGGGCCTGCACGCTGGGCCCGGCATAACGCATGAAGCGCGTCCCGGCGGGGGTCAGCTCGACACCCTGACGGCTGCGCGCGAACAAGCGCGCCTCCAACAGGTCCTCAAGTTCCTTGAGGGTTTTGGAGATGGCCGGCTGGCTGATCGCAAGCACGTCGGCAGCCCTGGCCAGGCTGCCCTGCCGGGCAATCTCCAGGAAGCACAGCAGGTGGCGGTATTTAATGCGGGTATCGAGGTTCATGCGGCAAGCTTAACGCATCGCCGCAAGCAGCAGCTGAACATCAGGCCACCGCCAACTCCACCGCCTCGCCATTGAATCGCACCGACCACACCCGAAGCTGTTGCCCGGCATCCTCCAGGCACTCGCCGCTCTGCAGGCTGAAATGCTGCTTGTACAACGGCGCCGCCACCACCAACTCACCCTGCACACTGCCTACCAACCCACGGCCGATGATGTTAGCGCCGGAACGCGGGTCGCGGTTGTCCACGGCATACAGCGGCTGGGCCTGCCCCGGCAGGTAGAACAGCGCCACCTGGGTGCCATCCAGCCACACGACCACCCCGGACTCGGCCACCAGGTCTTGCACCCGGCACACCACCTGCCAGGTCGCTTGGGTTTTCACAGCAGCATTGGACAGGTTCATCAGACAGCTTCCTCGATAGTTGGAATCAGGTGCAGCGGCGCAGCAGGCCGGCGTTGTTCGCGTTCGCGCACGAAGTGCATGTCCGGGTCGGCACGCCGGTCATTGACGAAGGTGCGGAAGCGCTTGAGCTTCTCCGGGTCGTTGAGGGCGTTGGCCCATTCGCATTCATACTGGTCGACCACATGCTGCATCTGCGCTTCCAGCTCGCTGGCCAAGCCCAGGCTGTCGTCGATGATCACCTGCTTCAGGTAGTCCAGCCCACCGTCCAGGCTCTCGCGCCAAACCGAGGTGCGCTGCAGCTTGTCGGCGGTACGGATGTAGAACATCAGCACGCGGTCGATCAGGCGTACCAGGGTTTCGTCGTCCAGGTCGGTGGCGAACAGTTCAGCATGCCGTGGGCGCATGCCGCCGTTGCCGCACACGTACAGATTCCAGCCCTTGTCAGTGGCGATCACGCCGATGTCCTTGCTCTGCGCCTCGGCACATTCGCGGGTGCAGCCGGACACGGCGAACTTGAGCTTGTGCGGGCTGCGCAGGCCTTTGTAGCGATCCTCCAGGCGCAGGGCCATGCCGACACTGTCCTGCACGCCGTAACGGCACCAGGTGCTGCCCACGCACGATTTCACCGTGCGGGTCGATTTGCCGTAGGCGTGGCCGGTTTCGAAGCCGGCTTCGATCAGCTCGCCCCAGATCAGCGGAAGTTCATGCAACTGGGCACCGAACAGGTCGATGCGCTGGCCGCCGGTGATTTTGGTGTACAAATCGTACTTCTTGGCCACCTGGCCAATGACGATGAGCTTGTCGGGGGTAATTTCCCCCCCCGGTATGCGCGGCACCACCGAGTAGGTGCCGTTTTTCTGCATGTTGGCCATGAAGGTGTCGTTGGTGTCCTGCAGCGGCACCAGCGCCGGGTCCATGATCGGCTGGTTCCAGCACGAGGCGAGAATATTGCCCACCGCCGGCTTGCAGATGTCACAGCCAACGTGGCCTTTGCCGTGGCGTTCGAGTAGTTCGCCGAAGGTGCGAATACCCTCAACCCGCACCAGCCCGTAGAGTTCCTGACGGGTGTAGGCGAAGTGCTCGCACAGGCTCTTGTCCACCGCCACGCCGCGGGCGGTCAATTCATGCTCGAACACCTGCTTGAGCAGGGCCGCGCAACCACCGCAACCACTGGCAGCCTTGGTGCAGCCCTTGACCGCCGCAAGATCGCTGCAACCGCTGTCGATGGCCGCGCACACCGCGCCCTTGCTGACGTTGTGGCAGGAGCAGATGGTCGCGCTGTCGGGCAATGCGTCAGCGCCCAAGGCCGGTGCGCCACCGCCTTGCGGCAAGATCAGCGCTGCCGGGTCGGCCGGCAAGGCAATGCCGTTCTGGGCGTATTGCAGCAGGGTGTCGTAATAGCTGTTGTCGCCCACCAGCACCGCGCCGAGCACATGCTTGCCGCTGGCGTCCACCACCAGCCGGCGGTAGGCGCTGTTGGCCTCGTCGATGAAGCGGTAGCTGCGCGCGCCAGGGGTGGCGCCGTGGGCATCACCGATCGAGCCGACATCCACACCCAACAACTTGAGCTTGGTCGACATGTCGGCGCCGGTGAACGCGACCGCCGCCTCCCCCATCAGCAACGCCGCCAGGTTGCGGGCCATGCCGTAGCCTGGGGCAACCAGGCCGAAAACGCTGCCGTTCCACGAGGCGCACTCTCCAATGGCAAAGATGCGTGGGTCGCTGCTGCGGCAGTGATTGTCGATCACCACACCGCCGCGCGCGGCGATCTCCAGGCCGCAGGCTCTGCCCAAGGCATCCTGTGGGCGGATACCAGCGGAGAACACGACCAGGTCGGTTTCCAGGTGCTCGCCGCCGTCGAAGTTCATGCGATAGCGGTAGCTTTCACCGTCGTTGATCGACTGGGTGGCACGTGACAGGTGCACCCCCACGCCCAGCGCCTCGATCTGCGCTTTAAGCGCGGCACCGCCCTCACCGTCCAACTGCACCGGCATAAGCCGTGGAGCGAATTCAACGACGTGGGCCTCCAGGCCCAGCGACTTGAGGGCGTTGGCGGCTTCCAGGCCAAGCAGGCCGCCACCGACCACCACGCCACGACGCGCACCGGCTGCGGCAGCGCGAATGCCATCAAGGTCGTCCAGGGTGCGGTACACCAGCCGGGCATTGCCGCTGGAGCCTTCGATCGGCGGTACGAAGGGGTAGGAACCGGTGGCCAGCACCAGTTGCTCGTAGCCGTATCGGCCCTCGGCGGTGACCACCTCGCAGCGCTCGCGGTCGATCTCCAGCACAGCCTCACCCAGGTGCAGGTGCACGCCGTTGGCGTTGTAGAAATCGTGCTCGCACAGGGCCAGGGTTTCGGCACAACTGCCACCGAAGTATTCGGACAGGTGCACGCGGTCGTAAGCGCGTTGGCGCTCTTCGCCGAACACCCGCACCTCGAAGCGCTGCAGGGCGCCACGGCTGACCAGTTGTTCGACGCAATGGTGGCCGACCATGCCGTTGCCGACGATGACCAGTCGCTCTCGTTGCCCGCTGCTCACTGTTGCCTTCATAAGCCGATCCTCGATCAAAAAAAAACGCCTGGAGCCGAAGCTCCAGGCGCCTTTGCCTGTATTCATCACGGTAGGGGCCCGGGTTGATCGCCGTTGATCAGCGGGGCTTGTTGTATTGGAGATAAAGCAGGGACTGTGCCAATTGCTTTACCTGTGGCGGCCTCTTCGCGGGTGAACCCGCGCCCACAGGGATCTCCAAAGGTCGGCAGACTTGTACGGTACCTGTAGGAGCGGGTTCACCCGCGAAGAGGCCGGCACAGGTATGCACATTCACAGTGCACAACAGCCCATCCCGGTGCGCTCAGTACACATCGCGCCTATACCGCTTGGCCTTGTTCAATGTTTCGACATAGGCATCCGCATCCACTTTCCCGTGCACGGCAATGACTTCACGTAACGCCGCATCCACATCCTTGGCCATGCGCTGGGCATCCCCGCAGACATAAAAATACGCGCCTGCCTCCAGCCATTGCCATACCTGTGCTCCCTGCTCTCGCAGGCGTTGCTGTACATAGATCTTCTCGGCCTGGTCGCGGGAAAACGCTGTATCCAGCCGTAGATGACCACCTGCCTGCCAGGCCTGCAATTGTTCCCGGTAATAGAAGTCGGTTGCCGCGTACTGCTCGCCAAAGAACAGCCAGTTACCGCCTTTCGCCCCCCGCGCCTCCCGTTCTTCGAGGAAGGCGCGAAACGGCGCAATACCAGTGCCAGGGCCAACCATGATTACCGGCACATTGTCGTCCTCGGGCAGGCGAAAGTGCTTCGACACCTGCGGGAAAATTGCCACCTTGAGTGCCTGCGCACGGTCAGCAAGGAAGCTTGAACACACGCCTTTACGTTCGCCATAACGCACCGTGGAAACCGTCAGGTGCACCTGCTCCGGGTGCGCCAGCGGGCTGGAGCTGATCGAGTAGAGCCGCGGCTGCAACGGCTTGAGCAGCTCCAGCCAGTGGGCCAGTGGCAACTGCTGGGGGAAGGCGCGCAGCACATCGGTCAACTGCCGGCCCCACAACCAGTCCTGCAGCTCGGCCTTGCACGCGGGCTGCAGCAGGCGCTGCAGGTCGGGCGCATTGCCTGCAAATGCTTGCAGCTGTTGAGGGCTTACCTTGGCAATTTCCAGATGCGCCTGCAGGGCTTCGGCCAGTGGCATGGCAGGCTGGCCTTTCAACTCGACCATGGCCTGGCCATCAAGCTGCGTCAGTGCCAGCAGCTCGTCGACCAGGGCCGGGCAATTGCGCGGCCACACACCCAAGGCGTCACCGGCGGCGTAGGTGAATCCGCTACCGCTCAGGTCGAAGACCAGCTGGCGGGTTTCCTTGCTGGCACCGGGGCCATTGAGCAGGCGATTTTCCCGCAAGGTGGCAGCCCAGGGTTGTTGCTTGCTGTAGGCCGCCACGGGTGCGGGGTCGCTGGCCGGTAGTGGCGCCGTGGCACTGCCCAGCTCGGCTAGCAATGCCTCGAGCCAGCCCGCAAAGGCTTCGTCAAAATCCGGCTCGCAGTCCACCCGTTGCAGCAGGCGCCGCCCTCCCAGCTCGGCCAGGCGCAGGTCGAGCTTGCGGCCAAAGCCGCAGAACTGATCGTAACTGGAGTCGCCCAGGGCCAGCACGGCATAGGGCAGCTCGGCGCAATGGGCGCCCTCCTCGCCCTGCAGCGCCTGCCAGAATGCCGCAGCGCTGTCGGGTGCATCGCCATCGCCAAAGGTACTGGCAATCAACACCACACTGGCAGCGCCCCGCAACTGGCTTGGGCTGACCGCCTCCATGCAACTGAGTTGCACACTCAGGCCAGCACCGCGCAGGCGTTCGGCACAGCGTTCGGCCAGCAGTTCGCCGTTGCCGGTCTGCGAGGCCCACAGCACCTGATGCAGTGGCACTGCCAGCGCCGCAAGGGGCGCAGTGGCAGGCTGGGCGAACAGCCCGGCCAGCAAACCGTCGACGAACAGCCGGCGGTTGGCAGCCAGGGGCGCACTGGCCGGCAGGGCGGGCACACCCTCGGCGCGAGCCTGGTCCAGGCCCAGCAGGAAACCTTGCAGGTAATGGCGCTCTTCTTCGGCCAGCACCGGGGTCGGCAGGGTGTCCAGGCCTAGCAGACGGGACAGGGTGGCGGTCGGCATGCGAGCAGGCTCCCGATTGGCAGTGTTCAGATCAAGGGCATCGATGCGCTCACTTGCGACCCGCTCCAGGGCCACGGCGCAATGTTTGAAGGCAGGCTGCAGTGACAACGGATCGACCGCATCGCAGGTCACGGCATTGATTGCCAACTGCTCGCCGATCAGGTCGTTCCAGTGAAACGGCGCGAAGCAGTTGCCCGGCATGACCCGGTCGCTGATACGCGCCGGTAGCACGGCTTGACCACGTCGCGAGCGAATGGCCACCTGGTCCTTTTCTGCCACTCCCAACCGGGCAGCATCATCGGGGTGGATTTCGACAAAGGGACCAGGCTCCAACTTGTTCAGCGCCGGCACCTTGCCGGTCTTGGTCAGGGTGTGCCATTGGTGCTGCACGCGGCCGGTATTCAGCACCATGGGGTAGTCGTCATCCGGCAACTCCGGCGCCGGCAGCCAAGGCCGAGCGAAGAAGCGCGCCTTGCCGCTGGCGGTCGGGAAGGCCAGTGCCGGCCGCTGCCCCTGGGCATCGAGCAACAGCGCCTGGCTGCTGCCGTCGTTGAGGTAGCGCAGCGGGCTGCGATCCTGTTCACGGCCCGGCGCACAGGGCCACTGGTGCGGTTGCGTACGCAGTTCGGCATAGCCGATGCCGCGCAGGTCGTAGCCGGTCAGCGGGTTGTGGAAGCGGCGAATTTCCTCGTACACCGCTTCGGCATCGGGGTAGTCGAATGCGTCGGCGTAGCCCATGGCACAGGCCACACGGGCAATGATCTGCCAGTCGGGCAGGCTTTGCCCTGGCGGCTGGACGGCGCGCGGCATCAGCGTCAGGTTGCGTTCGCTATTGATCATCACACCCTCGCCTTCGGCCCACAGCGCGGCCGGCAGCAAGATGTCGGCGTAGCGGTTGGTTTCGGTGTCGAGGAATGCATCCTGGGTAATCACCAGTTCGGCCTCGCGCAGCCCGTCGATCACTTGCTGGCGGTTGGCGACACTGGCCACCGGGTTGCTGCAGATGATCCAGCAGGCTTTCACTTCTCCGGCCTTCATCTGCTCGAACAGCGCCACGGTGCCCTCACCGCCTTCGCTGCGCAGGCTGCACGGCGCCAGCTGCCACTGCTGCTCGACAAAGGCGCGGTCCGTTGCCACCAACGCCGAGCGCTGGCCTGGCAAGCCAGGCCCCATGTAGCCCATCTCGCGGCCACCCATGGCATTGGGCTGGCCGGTCAGCGAGAACGGGCCGCTGCCGGGGCGGCAGATGGCCCCCGTGGCCAGGTGCAGGTTACAGATGGCGTTACTGTGCCAGGTGCCGTGGATGCTCTGGTTAAGGCCCATGGTCCAGCAGCTCATCCAGTTGCTGGCGCTGCCGATCCAATCGGCGGCCTGGATGATATCGGCCTCCGCCAGCCCGGTGATGGCGGCTACGCGCTCGGGGGTATAGTCGTCGAGGAAGGGTGGCAGTTCGTCCCAGCCTTCGGTGTAGAGGGCGATGAAGTCGGGGTTGGTGTGGCCGTTGCGCTGCAGCAAGTGCAAAAGGCCGTTGAGCAGGGCCATGTCGCTGCCTGGGCGTACTTGCAGGAACAGGTCAGCCTTGTCGGCGGTAGCGCTGCGCCGGGGGTCGACGACGATCAGCCTGGCCCCGGCCTTGACCCGGTCGAGCAGGCGCAGGAACAGAATGGGGTGGCAGTCGGCCATGTTGGCGCCGATCACCAGGAATACGTCGGCGTGCTCGAAGTCCTGGTAGCTGCCGGGTGGGCCATCGGCGCCCAGCGACAGCTTGTAGCCGCTGCCGGCGCTGGCCATGCACAGGCGCGAGTTGGACTCGATATGGCGGGTGCGGATAAAGCCTTTAGCCAGCTTGTTGGCCAAGTACTGGGCCTCCAGCGACATTTGCCCGGACACGTACAGCGCCACGGCGTCAGCGCCGTGCTGGTCGATGATGCCGCGCAGGCGCATGGCAGTGTCGGTGATGGCCTGGTCCATGCTGGTGCGCACCGGCGGCTGGCTACGTTGTTGGCGCACGTAGGCGTCAGCCATGCGCCCGGCGGCGCTCAGCGGCAGGTGTGCGGTGAGGCCTTTGGTGCACAGGCGGCCGAAGTTGCTGGGGTGCTGCTTGTCGCCACTGATCTTGCCGACCTTGCCATCGGCAACGCTCATGACGATGCCGCAGCCAACGCCGCAGTAGGGGCAGACGCTGCGCACTTCGCTGTTGGCCATGGGCGGGCTCCTGTGGGGAACGCAAAAAGGCGCCGGCTGCTCCGGCTTGCGCAAGCAAGCGGGACAACACGGCGCCTTTGTCGTGAGGTTGTGTGGGCTGTCGACGTTGACCGCCCTGGATGGGAGGTAAGTCAGCAATTAATGGGCCAGCCGCCTCACGCTCCCACAAAGGCCGTGCTGTGGCCTATCTTGCGCACCATGCGGTGGCAACTTCACAGCCCCAGGCGCTATGCTGGGGCACATTCCAGCATGAGCAACTGCCCTCCCCCTATGCCTCAGGTGATCATCAAGACCCCCGCCCAACTCGACCTGATGCGCCGCGCCGGCCAACTGCTGGCCCAGGTGTTCGCCGACCTCGACAGCTTCATCCGCCCCGGTGTCACCACCATGCAGATCAACGATCGCGCCGAGGCATTCATCGTCGATACACTCAAGGCGCGGCCAGCGAGCAAAGGCCAGTACGGCTTCCCCTACTCGCTCAATACTTCGGTGGACCATGTGGTGTGCCACGGCATACCCAAAGTCGATGAAGTGCTCAAGGAAGGCTCGATCATCAACGTCGACATCACCCTGGAACAGGGCGGCTACATTGCCGACTCTTCGAAGATGTATGGCATCGGAGCGATCAGCGATGAAGCCCGGCGGTTGGTCGACACTACCTACGACGCATTGTGGAAAGGCATCGAGCAGGTGCGCCCTGGGGCGACGCTGGGTGATATCGGCCATGCCGTGCAGGCCCATGCCGAGGCTGCGGGCTACAGCGTGGTACGCGAGTATTGCGGGCACGGCATTGGCCAGCAGATGCATGAGGGGCCCGAGGTGCTGCACATTGGCCAGCGCGGCATGGGCATGAAACTGAAGCCGGGCATGGTGTTTACCATCGAGCCGATGATCAACCAGGGTAAGCGTGGCACGCGAGAAATGAAGGACGGCTGGACGGTGATTACCCGTGACCACAGCCTGTCGGCGCAATGGGAGCACACCGTGGCAGTGACCGAGCAAGGGTTCGAGGTGCTGACGCTGCGGGAGGAAGAGCGCTGACGCTGAAACTGCAGGCACAAAAAAAGCGACCCTAAGGTCGCTTTTTTTGTTACTTCCGGGTGTTCAGTGGGCCCTGGAAGTGGAATATGGCGCAGCGGACGGGACTCGAACCCGCGACCCCCGGCGTGACAGGCCGGTATTCTAACCGACTGAACTACCGCTGCGCTATACATCGAGTGGTGGGTGATGACGGGATCGAACCGCCGACCCTCTGCTTGTAAGGCAGATGCTCTCCCGGCTGAGCTAATCACCCATGTCTCTCGGTGTGGCGCGCATTCTACGGGCGACTTTGCGCTCTGGCAAGCACTTATCGAAGTTTTTTCAAACTTGGATCAAACAGCAAAATACAGGCACAAAAAAAGCGACCCTAAGGTCGCTTTCTTTGTTACTTCCGGGTGTTCAGTGGGCCCTGGAAGTGGAATATGGCGCAGCGGACGGGACTCGAACCCGCGACCCCCGGCGTGACAGGCCGGTATTCTAACCGACTGAACTACCGCTGCGCTATACATCGAGTGGTGGGTGATGACGGGATCGAACCGCCGACCCTCTGCTTGTAAGGCAGATGCTCTCCCGGCTGAGCTAATCACCCTTCGTCTCGGTGTGGCGCGCATTCTACGGACGGCCCCACACCCTGGCAAGCACTTTTTAAACTTTTTTCAAAAAAAACCTCATGCCTTTCAAAGACCTAGCGTTGGCGTGCGTTTCTTTCCCGCATTAGTCACTGCTGGCCCTGTGACAGGGCTGGCCTCAGATCAGCGCACGGAGAATAATGCCCGCCTTATGCATTAAGGAGAGATTGCCCCTCATGTGGTTCAAGAACCTGCTGACCTACCGCCTGACCCAGGAAGTTCCGTTCGAGCCTGAAGCGTTGGAAGCCGCCCTGGCCAGCAAGCCGGCCCGCCCATGCGCCAGCCAGGAGCTGACCACCTACGGTTTCGTCGCGCCGTTCGGCAAAGGCGAAGACGCTCCCCTGGTGCATGTCAGCGGCGAGTACCTGCTGATTGCCGCACGCAAGGAAGAACGTATCCTGCCTAGCAGCGTGGTCAACGACGCGGTCAAGGAAAAGGTCGAAGAGATCGAGACCGAGCAAATGCGCAAGGTCTATAAAAAGGAACGCGACCAGATCAAGGATGAGATCATCCAGGCCTTCCTGCCGCGCGCGTTCATCCGCCGCTCGATGATCTTCGCCGCCATCGCCCCACGCCTGGGCGTGATTCTGGTCAACTCGGCCAGCGCCAAGCGTGCCGAAGACCTGTTGTCGACCCTACGTGAAGTGATGGGCTCGCTGCCGGTGCGCCCTGCCACGGTAAAAATTGCGCCGGTTGCCACCATGACCGACTGGGTCAAGTCGCAGCAAGCCGCCGAAGGCTTCTATGTGCTGGACGAATGCGAGCTGCGCGACACTGCCGAAGACGGCGGTATCGTGCGCTGCAAGCGCCAGGACCTGACGGGCGAGGAAATCCAGCTGCACCTGAGCACTGGCAAGGTAGTGACCCAGCTGGCCCTGGCCTGGCAGGACAAGCTGTCGTTCATTCTCGACGACAAGATGGTCATCAAGCGCCTGAAATTCGAAGAGCTGCTGCAGGAGCAGGCCGAGCAGGACGGTGGCGATGAGGCAGCGCAGCAGTTCGATGCCAGCTTCCAGCTGATGATGATGACCTTTGCCGAGTTCCTGCCGGTGCTGTTCGAAGCGCTGGGTGGGGAAGAGATTCCGCAAGGGGTCTGATGTTCTCTTGAAGGACCGGTGCTGGCCTGGAAGTGATTTTTTGCCTGCACCAGCCTCTTCGCGGGTAAACCCGCGAAAGGGCCAATAAAATCCACACAGCTATAAAAAGAAAAGGAATTGCCCATGCGTGCCCTCGCCGCCTTAAGCCGCTTCGTCGGCAATACCTTCGCCCTGTGGGTGCTGGTTTTCGCCGTGCTGGCTTTCCTGCAACCGCAATGGTTCATCGCCCTCAAGGTGGCCATTGTGCCGCTGCTGGGGCTGGTGATGTTCGGCATGGGCCTTACCCTCAAGCTCGACGACTTCGCCGCCCTCGCCCGCCAGCCTTGGCGGGTGATGTTGGGCGTGGTCGCGCACTTCGTGATCATGCCCGGCATGGCCTGGCTGCTGTGCCAGCTGTTCCACCTGCCGCCGGAAATTGCCGTGGGCGTGATCCTGGTTGGTTGCTGCCCAAGCGGCACGGCATCGAACGTGATGGTCTGGCTGTCGCGTGGCGACCTGGCGCTGGCCGTGGCGATCGCTGCGGTCACCACCCTGCTGGCACCGCTACTGACCCCGGCGCTGATTTGGTTCCTGACATCGGCCTGGTTGCCGGTGTCCTTCATGGACATGTTCTGGTCGATCCTGCAGCTTGTCATGCTGCCGATCGTGCTCGGCGTGCTGGCCCAGCGCTTGCTCGGTGCCCGCGTGCAGGCGGCGGTGCAGGTGCTGCCGCTGGTGTCGGTGGTGAGTATCGTGATGATCGTGTGTGCGGTGGTGGCGGCCAGCCAGGCGAAAATCGCCGAGTCGGGGTTGCTGATCATGGCGGTGGTGATGCTGCACAACAGCTTCGGCTATTTGCTGGGGTACCTGACCGGCAAGCTGTGCAAACTGCCGCTGGCCCAGCGCAAGTCGCTGGCGCTGGAGGTGGGCATGCAAAACTCCGGGCTTGGCGCGGCACTGGCAGCAGCGCACTTCTCGCCACTGGCGGCGGTGCCGAGCGCCTTGTTCAGTGTTTGGCACAATATTTCCGGGGCGCTATTGTCCACCTGGTTCCGGCGGATGAATGAGCCGGCGGTGGAAACCGAAGCAGTGGAACCCGCCCGCACAGGCTTGCCCTGAAACCTTCAGGTGTGCACCATAGTGGCCACTGTGAGGACGACCTCACGACGCACCGCGTGACCATTCCGGGGACGGCCCCATCATTCAAACGATGGAGACACACTCATGTCCTGGATCATCCTGTTCTTTGCCGGCCTGTTCGAGGTCGGCTGGGCCGTCGGCCTGAAATACACCGACGGCTTCAGCAAGCCGATTCCCACCGTACTTACCGTCGGCGCCATGGTCATCAGCCTTGGCCTGCTGGGCCTGGCCATGAAGGAGCTGCCACTGGGCACCGCCTATGCCATCTGGACTGGCGTCGGTGCCGTGGGCACGGTGATCGCTGGCATCATCCTGTTCGGCGAATCGATGGCCCTGGTACGGCTGGTCAGCGTGGCACTGATCGTCTGCGGCCTGGTCGGCCTTAAAGTCAGCGCCAGCTAACCCCCTCCCCTAGCGCAGGTTACCGCGCAAACGGCTGACCTGCTCGCGCAACAACTCTGGCTGCGCCGCCTCCACTGGGATGGCGGCGCCTGCCACAATGGTCACCCGCGACCACAGGCGCTTGAAAAAGCCCTTGGCCGGGTCGCGGCTGAAGAAGCTGCCCCACAGCCCCTGCAAGGCCAGCGGAATCACCGGCACCGGCGTTTCTTCGAGGATGCGGTTGACGCCGCCCTTGAACACATCGATTTCGCCATCACCGGTCAACTTGCCTTCCGGGAAGATGCACACCAGCTCCCCCTCGGCCAGGTACTGGGCAATTCGCGCGAAGGCGCGCTCGTAGGTCGCCAGGTCTTCGTTACGCCCGGCTATCGGGATGGCGCCAGCTGTGCGGAACACGAAGTTGAGCACCGGCAGGTTGTAGATCTTGTAGTACATGACAAAGCGGATCGGCCGGCGGATAGCCCCACCCAGCAGCAGCGCATCGACGAATGAAACGTGGTTGCACACCAGCAACGCCGCGCCTTCGTCAGGGATGCGTTCAAGGTCGCGATGCTGCACGCGATACATCGAATGGCTGAGCAACCAGATCAGGAAGCGCATGGTGAACTCGGGCACGATCCTGAAGATGTAGGCGTTGACCGCGATGTTGAGCAGCGACACCACTAGGAACAGCTGCGGGATGGTAAAGCCTGCCAGCCCCAGCAGGACAATGGTGAGCACCGCCGACACCACCATGAACAAGGCATTGAGGATGTTGTTGGCCGCGATCACCCGGGCCCGCTGGTCTTCGGCCGTGCGGGCCTGGATCAACGCATACAACGGCACGATGTAAAAGCCGCCGAATACCCCCAGACCGACGATCGACAACAAGATCCACCAGGCCTGGCTCATGCCCAGCAGCGCCAGCCAGTCGTGCGGCGCCGCCGCAGCCGGAACATCACCGGAATGCCACCACCACAGCAAGCCGAACAGGGTCAGGCCGAACGAGCCGAACGGCACCAGGCCAATCTCCACCTTGCGCCCGCTAAGGCGCTCGCACAGCAATGAGCCCAGGGCGATACCCACCGAGAACAGCGTCAGCACCAGGGTCACCACCGTGCCGTCACCGTGCAGCCAGTCCTTGGCGTAGGCCGGGATCTGCGTAAGGTAGATGGCGCCGACGAACCAGAACCACGAGTTGCCGACGATCGAGCGCGACACCGCTGGCGGCTGGCCCAAGCCCATGCGCAGAATCGCCCAGGACTGCTTGAAGATGTTCCAGTCCAGTGTCATCTGCGGCGATGCGGCGGCAGCCCGGGGGATCCAGCGGCTGGCCAGGTAGCCGAGCACCGCCGTGCCGACCACGCCACCGGCCACCACCGAGGCGTAGCTGTCGGCCGACATCATCACCCCGGCGCCGATGGTGCCAGCGAGGATGGCGAGGAAGGTGCCGGTTTCCACCAGCCCATTGCCGCCGACCAACTCTTCCTCACGCAGGGCCTGCGGCAGGATTGAATACTTCACCGGGCCAAACAGCGCCGAATGGGTGCCCATGCCGAACAGCGCCACCAGCATCAACGCCAGGTGGTTGGTGATAAAGCCCAGCGCACCCACTGCCATGATCGCGATTTCGGCCAGTTTGATCGCGCGGATCAACGCGTCCTTGGCGAACTTTTCACCAAACTGCCCGCCCAGTGCCGAGAACAGGAAAAACGGCAGGATGAACAGCAAGGCGCACAGGTTGACCCAGATCGACCGGTCGCCGTCGCCCAGGCTGAGCTTGAACAGGATCGCCAGAATCAGCGACTGCTTGAACAGGTTGTCGTTGAAGGCACCCAGCGACTGGGTGATGAAAAACGGCAGGAAACGCCGCTTGCCGAGCAAGGTGAATTGCGAGGAGTGACTCATCGTCCATGGTCCTGAGGGCTTTTCAATTGGAGGCGCGCCGGGCACGCCAGGCCACAAATCTGCATGGGAAATGCGTTGACTGGCAAGCCGTGCCTTCAGAACAGGTACTGCATCACTCGAAACCGAACAACGCCTGCGCGGTATCCAGCAACAAGGCCCGGCGCAACTGCGCCGAACAGCCCAGGGCGTCGAACTGCTCGACAGCGGTGCCGAAACTCACTGCCGATTCATGCTGGGTATGCGGCCAGTCACTGCCCCACATCAACCGCTGCGCCCCGTAATGGGCTTCCAGCGCGCATAGCGTCTGACGGGCGAATGAAAGGTTTTCCTCGGGCGAACCTTCCAGCCGATAGATGCCAGACACCTTCACCCAGACCTTGCCCCGTCCGCCCAGGGTCAGCAGCTCGGCGAACCCCGGCTGGCCGAGGCCACGGCGGGCATCGGGCCGGCCAAAATGGTCGATCACGATGTCCAGCCCATAGGGTTCGAGGGCCCGCACCAACGCCGGTATGTCGGCCACTTGCCGATGCAGCTCCAGGTGCCAGCCCTGCTCGCCAATGCGCTCCAACATAGGCCGCCATTCGGCGCCGGTCAGGTCAGGCAAGGCCTGCCCCATGAGGTTCAAGCGCACACCCCTCACGCCCAACCTTGCCATTTCGTCCAGGCTCGCCCGTTCGACATTTCGCTCCAGCATCACCACCCCGCGCAATTGCCCCGGCACGGTCTGCAAGGCACTGAGCAGGTAACGATTGTCGGTACCGAGGAAGCTGGGCTGAACCAGCACGCCATGGCTGAAACCATGGGCCAGCAACTGGCCCAGGTAGTCGCCCAGCGGCGCATCGTAGCTGGGCGCGTAACGCCGCACGCTGGCCAGGTTCAACCCACGGCTGAATACGTGGGCGTGGCTGTCGATGGCAGTCAGGTGTAAAGCAGGAGCGTCGGGCATGGTTCTCATACAAACAAGGTCAGGTTACTTGGCAGCAGCACCGGCCATTTCCGGCGCGGGTGCAGATTCAAGGTTACGGCCACGGGTTTCCGGCAGGCACAGGGCAGCGATCACCGCCACGCCATAGGCAATGCCAGCATCGATGCCAATGGCACTGCCCAGCGACATCGACTCACTCATGTGGCCGACCAGGAACGGGAATACCGCCGACAGCACGCGGCCAAAGTTGTAGCAAAAGCCCACCCCGGCCCCGCGCACATCAGCTGGGTACAGTTCATTGAAGAACGCGCCCAGGCTGGCCGGGATGCCGGCAGCGAAGAAGCCCAGCGGGAAGCCGAGGAACAGCATCTGGGTATTGGTCAGCGGGAAGAACACATAGGCCTGCACGGTCAGCACGCAGCACAGCGCGAACAGCAGGATGTTCTTGCGGCGCCCAATGCGGTCGATCAGCAGGCCACTGACCACGCAGCCGCACCAGAAGGCCAGGATGATCACCGCCAGGTAACCGCCGGAGTTCAGCACTGAAAGGTTGCGTTCGGTTTTGAGGAAGGTCGGCAACCAGGTCATCACCGCGTGGTAGCCACCGTGAGCACCCAGGCCGAGCAAGCCGCCCAGCAGGGTCACGCGCAGCAGTTCCGGGCGGAAGATGCCAGCCATCGACTGCAGGAAGCTGGTGGGGATGGCGTTTTCTTTCTGCAGGCGCTGGAAGCTGTCCGGCTCGGGCACATTGCGGCGTACCCAGATGATCAGCAGTGACGGCAGCAGGCCGACGAAGAACATGACCCGCCAGGCGAATTCCTGCGGCACCAGCGAGTAGATCAACGTGAACAGCGCCACCGCCAGGCCCCAACCCACGGCCCAGGCGCTCTGTACCGTGCCCATGACCTTGCCACGATATTTCGGGTTGATGGTTTCGGCCATCAACACCGCGCCGGCCGCCCATTCGCCACCGATGCCGAAGCCTTGCATGGCCTTGACGAACAGCAGCGGGTAAAAGCCGGTGACGAATGCCGAGAGGAAGGTGAAGAAGGAGAACCAGAGAATCATCCATTGCAGGGTTCGCACACGGCCGTAACGGTCGGACAGCGTGCCGCCCAGCCAGCCACCGATTGCCGAGGTCACCAGGGTCAGGCCACTGATCAGGCCGGCATCGCCCTTGCTCAGGGAGAACGCAGCGATCAACGCAGGGATAGCCAGGCCGAACATCTGCACTTCCAGCGCATCGAGCGACCAGCCGCCGAAGCAGGCCCAGAACGTCTTGCGTTCCCGTGAAGTGATCTGGCGATACCAACTGAACATGATTGTTATCCTTCTAGTGTGTTGCGGGCAGGCGAAGCCACTGCGCCGTGGCAAAGCGGCGCAGACGGGTAACGGGGGTGAAGCGGCCGGCTTAGCGGATGTCGATGCGGTAGCGGAAGTGCTGCGCATGGCCGCGCGAGCGGCGCCATTCCAGCGGCTGGCCGGCGTAGTCACGGGCCAGGCGCTCGATCACCACCACCGGGCTGTCGACTGGTAGTTGCAATAGGCGGCCATGCACCGCGTCGACCGCTTCGGCAGTCAGGGTCTCTTCGGCGTAGGCGACTACCTGGCCGCACAGTTCTTCGTAGATCGGGTACAGCAGCGGGCCCTTGCTGTTCAACTCCACATCCAGCAACGGCTGGAAGGTCTGGCGCGGCAGCCAGATTTCCTCCGCCAGCACGGGCTGGGCGCCAAGCAGACGGGTACGAACGATGCGGATCACATCGGTTTCGAGCGCCAGGCCCAGGGCCTCAGCCACCGCCGATGGCGCCGCCAGCGGCTCGATGGACAGGATGAGGCTTTCTGGCACCACGCGCTCGCCATTGGCAGCCTCGAAGCGGAAGAAGCGAAACAGCGAAGACTGGAACTGTGGGCGGCGGATAAAAGTGCCGCGGCCCTGCTGGCGCTCCAGCACGCCTTCGGCCACCAGCACATCGACGGCCTTGCGCACGGTGCCGACCGACATATCGAATTCGGAAGCCAAGGCTGCTTCGGTCGGGATCGCTTCGCCGGGCCGCCAGCGGTTGTTGGCGATCTGATCGACCATGTGGTCGCGCAGTTGTTGGTAGCGGGGCAGTCGAGCATCACCGGTCAATGGGTGCATGGGTCTCGCTCTCGTCTTGTTATATAAACATATATATGAATTTTTCGTGAGTATTCCCCGTGACATACGGGTTGTCAATCCTCCGCCTGTCGCCAGGCACCGCGCCTGGCTTATGCTTGTGCCTGGGAACACCAGAACAACAAGGACGTGGCAATGCTCGCCGCCATCAAACGCTACCCGCACACCGTACGCCTGCTGCTGCTCACCACCTTCAGCCTAACCGTCGCCCGCGCCCTCACCCTGCCCTACCTGGTGGTGTACCTGGCCGACAACTTTCAGCTGCCGATCAGCCAGATCGGCCTGCTGATCGGCGGCGCGCTGATCATTGCCTCGCTGCTGAGCCTGTATGGCGGCCATCTGGTCGACACCTTGCGCAACCACACGCTGGTCAGCGCCAGCACGCTGCTGTTCGCCCTGGCCTTCATCGGCGCGGTCGCCAGCCGTTCGGCGCTGTTGTTCTTCTTGTGCCTGGTGCTGATCAACCTGGCCCTGGCAGTGGTCGACATCGCCGCCAAGGCGGGCTTCTGCGCGTTGCTGCCGGTGGAGGAGCGGGCCGAGGTGTTCGCCATCAAGTACACCCTCAGCAACGTCGGCTACGCCGCCGGCCCGCTGTTGGGCGTGGCCATGCTGGAGCTGAACGACCATCTGCCGTTCATCGCCTCTGCCGTGCTTGGCCTGGTCATGTGCGTGGCTTACTGGCGCCTTGGCGACCGCAGCCTGCAGGCCAGCGCACCCGAAAAGCCTGCGGCCGGCTTCGGCCAGGTGGCGCTGGGGCTGGCGCGTGATCGCCGGCTGGTGTGCTTCACCCTGGGCGGGGTGCTCAGCGCGGTGGTGTTCGGCCAGTTCACCGCCTACCTGTCCCAGTACCTGGTGGTAACCAGCAGCCCGGCCGAAGCGGCGCGCCTGGTCGGCTACCTGGTGACCACCAACGCGGTGACGGTGATTGCCCTGCAGTACCTGATTGGTCGCCGCATCAGCCGCCAGCGCCTGATGCCCTGGCTGCTGGCCGGCATGGGCCTGTTCATTGCCGGGCTGCTGGGTTTCGCGCTGGCCGGCTCGGTACTGGCCTGGTGCCTGGCGATGCTGGTGTTCACCCTGGGCGAGATCATCGTGATCCCGGCCGAGTACATGTTCATCGACCTGATCGCACCGGAACACTTGCGCGGGGTGTATTACGGTGCGCAGAACCTGTCCAACCTGGGGGCGGCGCTGGGGCCGGTGATGGTGGGGTTCGCCCTGGTGCATCTGTGGCCGGGGGCGATCTTCTACCTGCTGGTGTTGTCGGTGATACTGGCGGGCGTGTTTTATGGGATGGGCACCCGAAAAGATTGATGTTTTGTTTCAGATCAATCACGCGCAAGCTCAGGCCTACAACCATCGTCTGCGCTGACGAAGCGGCACCTGCGTGCCAGACTGATTGATCGGGACCGCGTTACCTTTTTTGCTTCGGAGTCTTCATGTCGTTGTCCAGCGGGCTGATCGCCGTGGTCGCCCTGGCCTATATGGCCATCATGTTCGCCATCGCCTTCTATGGCGACCGCCGCAGCACGCCGTTGCCGCCGAAGCTGCGTGCCTGGGTGTACAGCCTGTCGCTGGCCGTGTACTGCACCAGCTGGACCTTCTTCGGCGCCGTCGGCCAGGCCGCCGAACAGCTCTGGGCGTTCCTGCCCATCTACCTGGGCCCGGTGCTGCTGCTGATCTTCGCGCCTTGGGTGCTGCAGAAGATGGTGCTGATCAGCAAACAGCAGAACATCACTTCGATCGCCGACTTCATCGCCGCGCGCTATGGCAAGTCGCAGACACTGGCGGTGGTGGTGGCGCTGATCTGCCTGATCGGCGTGCTGCCGTACATCGCCTTGCAGCTCAAGGGCATCGTGCTGGGCGTGAACCTGCTGATCGGCGCCAACGCTGACGCAACCGGTACCCGCGTGCAGGACACCGCGCTGGTGGTGTCGCTGGTGCTGGCACTGTTCGCCATCGTGTTCGGCACCCGCAGCCTGGACGTGACCGAACACCACCGTGGCATGGTCCTGGCGATTGCCTTCGAATCGCTGATCAAGCTGCTGGCCTTCCTCGCCGTCGGTATCTTCGTGGTCTTCAACCTGTATGACGGTTTCGACGACCTGTTCAGCCAGGCCCGCCAGTCGATCCACCTGCAGGACTATTGGCAGGAGACCATCAACTGGCCGTCGATGGTGGTGCAAACCGCCGTGGCGATGATGGCGATCATCTGCCTGCCACGGCAATTCCATGTGACCGTGGTGGAGAACATCGAACCCCAGGACATGCGCCTGGCGCGCTGGGTCTTCCCAATGTACCTGGCACTGGCCGCGCTGTTCGTGGTGCCGATTGCCCTGGCCGGGCAGATGCTGCTGCCAGGCACGGTGATTTCCGACTCGTTCGTCATCAGCCTGCCACTGGCCGAGGCGCACCCAAGCCTGGCCCTGCTGGCGTTCATCGGCGGCGCCTCGGCGGCCACCGGCATGGTCATCGTCGAGGCCGTGGCGTTATCGACCATGGTGTCCAACGACATGCTGCTGCCCTGGCTGCTGCGGCGCAACAACGCCGAGCGGCCGTTCGAAGCGTTCCGCCACTGGATGCTTTCGGTACGCCGGGTGACCATCGTCGTGATCCTGCTGCTGGCCTATGTCAGCTATCGCCTGCTGGGCTCTACCGCCAGCCTGGCGACCATCGGCCAGATCGCCTTTGCCGCCGTGACTCAGCTCACCCCAGCCATGCTCGGCGCGCTGTACTGGAAGCAGGCCAACCGCCGTGGCGTGTTCGCCGGCCTGGCCGCTGGCATTTTCCTGTGGTTCTACACCTTGGTGCTGCCAATCGCCGCGCACAGCCTGGGCTGGTCGCTGCAGCTGTTCCCAGGGTTGGCGTGGCTGCACGGCAACCCGCTGAACCTGCCGATCAGCCCGCTGACCCAGGGCGTGGTGCTGTCACTGGCGGGCAACTTCACCCTGTTCGCCTGGGTGTCGGTGCTGTCGCGCACGCGGGTTTCCGAACACTGGCAGGCCGGCCGCTTCATCGGCCAGCAAACCAGCGCCCGGCCCAGCAGCAAGCCGCTGCTGGCGGTGCAGATCGACGACTTGCTGACCCTGGCCTCGCGCTTTGTCGGTGAGGAGCGCGCGCGGCAGAGCTTCATCCGTTTCGCCTACCGCCAGGGCAAGGGCTTCAACCCCAACCAGAACGCCGACGGTGACTGGATCGAGCACACCGAACGGTTGCTGGCCGGGGTGCTCGGCACCTCGTCGACCCGCGCTGTGGTCAAGGCCGCCATCGAAGGCCGCGACATGCAACTGGAAGACGTGGTGCGCATCGCCGACGAAGCCAGCGAGGTGCTGCAGTTCAACCGCGCCTTGCTGCAAGGCGCCATCGAGAACATCAACCAGGGCATCAGCGTGGTCGACCAGAACCTGCATCTGGTGGCCTGGAACCGTCGCTATCTGGAGCTGTTCAACTACCCTGACGGGCTGATCAGCGTCGGTCGGCCAATTGCCGATATCATCCGCTACAACGCCGAACGCGGCCTGTGCGGCCCGGGCGAGGCCCAGGTGCATGTGGCGCGTCGTCTGCACTGGATGCGCCAGGGCCGCGCGCACTCCTCCGAGCGGCTGTTCCCCAATGGCCGCGTGATCGAACTGATCGGCAACCCGATGCCCGGCGGCGGCTTTGTCATGAGTTTCACCGACATCACCCCGTTCCGCGAGGCCGAACAGGCCCTGCGCGATGCCAACGAAGGCCTTGAGCAACGGGTGGCGGAGCGCACCCACGAGCTGTCACAACTGAACCAGGCACTGTCCGAAGCCAAGAGCCAGGCCGAAGCGGTAAGCAAGTCCAAGACCCGCTTCCTGGCGGCGGTCAGCCATGACCTGATGCAGCCACTGAACGCCGCCAGGCTGTTCTCCGCCGCCTTGTCGCAGCAGGCCGAGGGCATGAATGAAGAAGCCCAGCAACTGGTGCAGCACATGGACAGCTCGCTGCGCTCGGCCGAAGAGCTGATCAGCGACCTGCTGGACATCTCACGCCTGGAGAATGGCAAGATCACCCCGGATGCCAAGCCGTTCGCCCTCAACGAACTGTTCGACACCTTGGGGGCCGAATTCAAATTGCTGGCGGCGGAAAAAGGCCTGGAGTTCCGCCTGCGCGGCAGCCGCCTGCGGGTGGACAGCGACATGAAACTGCTGCGCCGGGTGCTGCAGAACTTCCTCACCAATGCCCTGCGCTACGGCAAGAGCCCAATCCTGCTGGGCGCGCGCCGACAGGGCGAGCGCCTGTGGCTGGAGGTATGGGACCGCGGCCCGGGCATTGCCGACGACAAGCTGCAGGTGATCTTCCAGGAGTTCAAGCGCCTGGACAGCCACCAGACCCGCGCCGAGAAGGGCCTGGGCCTGGGCCTGGCGATCGCCGACGGCCTGTGCCGGGTGCTGGGGCACCCGCTGGAAGTGCGCTCATGGCCGGGCAAGGGCACGGTGTTCCGCGTCAGCGTGCCGATTGCCCGCCAGGCCGCCCCGGTGCCAAGTGCCCCGGTGGAGCAACAAGGCGGCCAGCCACTGGCCGGGCTGCAAGTGCTGTGCGTGGACAACGAAGACAGCATCCTGATTGGCATGAACAGCCTGCTCAGCCGCTGGGGTTGCCAGGTATGGACCGCGCGCAACCAGGCCGAATGCGAAGCCCTGCTGGCCAAAGGCATGCGCCCGCACCTGGCGCTGGTGGACTACCACCTGGATGACGGTGAAACCGGCACCGGGTTGATGGGCTGGCTACGGGCGCGCCTGGGTGAACCGGTGCCCGGTGTGGTGATCAGTGCCGACGGCAGCAAGGAAACCATCGCCCTGGTGCATGCATCGGGCCTGGATTACCTGGCCAAGCCGGTGAAGCCAGCAGCCCTGCGCGCCATGCTCAATCGCCATCTGAGCCTGGTTCAGTAACCGCCTCGTCAGGCAGTGCCTCGTCGGACAGCGCCCGCTCCAGCAGGTCTGCCGGCAGGCTCTTGCTGGCCCGGGCGCCCAGCAACTTCAGCTGTTCGCTGCGGCTGACCAGGTTGCCACGCCCTTCGCACAGTTTATTGCGAGCGGCGGCATAGGCCTTGTCCACCTGCTGCAGGCGGTTGCCCAATTCGTCCAGGTCCTGGATGAACAGCACGAACTTGTCGTACAGCCAGCCGGCGCGCTCGGCGATCTCACGGGCGTTCTGGCCCTGGCGCTCCTGCTTCCACAGGCTGTCGATCACGCGCAGGGTGGCAAGCAACGTGGTGGGGCTGACGATCACGATCTGCCGGTCGAAGGCTTCCTGGAACAAGTTCGGCTCGGCCTGCAGGGCTGCCGAGAAGGCCGCCTCGATGGGTACGAACAGCAGCACGAAATCCAGGCTGTGCAGGCCTTCGAGGCGGTTGTAGTCCTTGCTCGACAACCCTTTGACGTGGCTGCGCAGCGACTGCACGTGCTGTTTGAGCGCGGCCTCATCATTGCCGGCAACGAACTGCTGGTACGCGGTAAGGCTGACCTTGGCGTCCACCACCACCTGCTTGTCGCCAGGCAGCATGATCAGCACATCGGGCTGGAAGCGCTCGCCATCGGCGCTCTTGAGGCTGACCTGGGTCTGGTATTCACGGCCTTTTTCCAGGCCGGCATGCTCCAGCACCCGCTCGAGGATCAGCTCGCCCCAGTTACCCTGGGTTTTCTGGCCCTTCAGGGCTTGCGTGAGGTTGGTGGCTTCGTCGGAGAGGCGCAGGTTGAGCTGTTGCAGTCGCTCCAGCTCCTTGCCCAGCGAGAAGCGCTCGCGGGCTTCTTGCTGGTAGCTTTCCTCCACGCGTTTTTCGAAGGACTGGATACGCTCCTTGAGCGGGTCGAGCAACTGGCCGAGGTGCTGCTGGCTGGTCTGGGCGAAGCGCTGCTCGCGCTCGTCGAAAATTTTGGTGGCCATGTCGGCGAACTGGGCGCGCAGCGTGTCACGGGCCTCCTGCAGGTCTTCCAGACGCTGCTGGTGGCTTTCCTGCTGCTCACGCAGTTCGGCCTCAAGGCGGGCGGTTTGCGCTTCCAGCCGGCGCAGTTCGGCTTCACGGTTGGCACGTTCAAGGTGCCAGGCGTGAGCTGCGTCACGGGCGTTGTCGCGGTCTATCTGCAGCAGCTCAAGCTCGCGGCCCTGGGCGGCCAGCTGGGCCTGCTTGACGGTGTTCGCTTCGCTGAGGTCGCTGACTTCGTCGCGGCTGGCGTCCAATTGCGCCTGCAAGCCGGCCTGAGCCAGTTGGGCGGCGTTCAGACGCTCTTCGAGCAAAGCCTGCTCACCTTGCCGCGCGCCCTGGCGGCGCTGCACCTGCATGACCCACCCCAGGCAGGGTAAAGCGCCCGCCACCAAGCCCAGCAGAATGCTGGCCAGATCCACTGTCATGCTTACCCCGAAAGATCCTGGACGATTGATGCGCAGCTTATCAGCCTGAGCACTGTGTTGCCTGTGCGGGCCTGTTCGGGGTCAGCACACCTCAGCCAGGAAACCACTGCCGCAACAGCCGCCGCGCTTCCTGCGACCCCTGCCCTGCCGCAAGCTCCAGCCAATAGCGCGCCTGCTCAGGCTCGTTATGCTGGCACTGCCGCGCGTACTCCAATTGCGCCCGCCGATCCCCTGCACGGGCGGCCTGGCGCAGCAGCTCATGGCCAATGCGCCGGTCGCGGGCGTTGCCACAATCGCGGCACAGCATCTGCCCCAAGCGGCTTTGCGCCACCACCACGCCCTGGCGCGCTGGCTGCTTCAACAGGCGCCCGGCCAGATGCTTGACCTGGGGCTTGTCGCCCAGGCGCGGGCTGTCGAGCAGCCACAAGGCCACTTTCAGGGAAAAGCGTTTGGCGGGAGGCGCAGGTGTCGATGCAGCGGGGCTGGCGAGGTGTTTACCGCGGAACTTCATGAGCAACAGGTTTGGCAACTCGAAAGGCGCGCCACTCTACTCTTTTTTTTTCACCCTGACCTGTCGATTTCTGGAGGATTGAAAAAAAATTTCAATGATCTTTTCTTGACGTTTTCAGGAGGGTGACCACCCGGTCTGTCGGGGCATGTCGATTGTCGGACAGTTCCTTCTATTGCTGGCACGCCCGTGCTAGAGCAAGCGCCCGGGACAATCCACAGTTCCTGTGGATAACTCGGTGGACAACCCTCTCCTATTCCCCGCAAACCCCCGTAAATTGGGGGCTTTGCTCAAACTGACGATTTTTTCACCAGCTAAAAATAGTGTTTTTTTTCATTGACTTAACCATGCAGTCAAGTCATTGGCGAGGTTCTCGAAGCCTGTTGCCAGGCTGTTACAGAGGATGCCCCGAATGTGAACAAGTGCACCATAACCCTCCAATTGAGTGCACGAAAAGGGCACATCGGCCCGCATACGGGCCATTTGCCCCCTCTTCACAGCAGCGAGAATTCGCGCCATACTGCGCGGCTCACCTGAACAAACGCAATGCTTGCTATACCTCTGCACTTGCGGTAAGGTGCGCCTCGTTAGTACCAAGCTGAAAGTCAATTCTGGCCACAAGCGTCCTTGCAGAACCGCTCCCCCCAAGAGCGACCCTGCTGAAACCAGGACCGGCCCATTCAATGATTCTGTCGCCAGCCTTGCGCTGTTCAAGCACGAATCACATGACAGATTGATCAGGATCCCACCCCGACGGCCTAGAACCTTGGCCCCGGCGTGCTGCCTGCCTTCCGAAGTACCTACCAGTCAGCCCAAGCGCCCACATTTGATTGCGCCCCCTCTGGCTGCCCTGTTCCAGTCAGGTTCGTTCGTCCCTTAATAAAGGCGTCACTGGAACGTTTCTATCATGCACGGATCATATCCCCCGTGTTTAAAGCAGGAACCTCCAACAATATGCAAACTCATCATCAAATTCAGGCTGCCATTGGCACCCTCTCCCAGGCCTTCTCGCCGTTGAAGTGCCTTATCGTTGCCCCACGCAAGGGCAGCTTCAGCTTTACCCTGGTAGACGAACACGGCGTCGCCTGCCACACCGAGCGCCTGTACCCCGAACAGTACAGCCGCAATGAACCGCTGCAGGCGGTGATCGCCCGGACTCGCCAGTCGCTCACCGCGTGAGCGGCGAATACCGCGTCATTCAAGCGCTGAATCATCGAGTCGCAAGCCTGCCTGAACGTTCTTGGCGTAATTGCCTTAGGGCATATAGCGTGGAACGTCAGGCAGCAATCGATTTAAAAACAGCTCTTTACACCACGATTATCACACTACACTTCAACTCGAGCGGTGCTTGCCGCTTCCGGCGGGCCTGATCATTCACCAGCTGCCAAGCTCCAGCGCCCGTCCGGCCCTTACCTGCTCGAGGGCATCATGGGTATCGCGGCGAATGAATTGTGTCTGTATGTGATCCGACCCACCCTGGTCTACCTGAACCGTCACTGCGCCAGCGCCGAAGCCTTGTTGCTGGGCATCGCCGCCAGCCAGTCGGCACTCGGCTCAGCCTTGCATGACCGGCGCGGCCACGGCCTCTACCGTATTGGCGAACATCGTCACCAGGCGCTCTGGGACGATTATCTAGCCCGTGACCCCGACCTCGCCAGCCTGATCCGCGGCCTGGCCAGCCAACACGCCTTCCTGGGTGGCCCGCACTTGGAGCTCACCGTCAACCTGCGCTATTCCACTGCGATTGCCTGGATGCTCATCGAAGAGCAGGCCACCCCACTCCCTGCCGCTGACGACTTGCTTGCACTGGCGCGGATCTGGCGCCAAATTTTCAACCCACAAGGCCGCCTGCGCGACTTCACCCATGCCTGGCATGCCTGCATAGATCAGAAATTGCCACAGGCATCTTGAGACACGTCCTACAACTGAACCGGAAAAAAGGGAATTTTGGTCGGATTGTCCTACAAAACCGCTCTAACTCCTGCGATTGAGCCTATAGCGCGGCGCGTGATTTGTTGGTAGCTTTTCGCCCCGGAGATCCCAAGGAGTTTTCTAATAATGAAAAAAGTAATGCTCAAAACCTCCCTCGGCGTTGCCGTTGCTCTTGCATCCAGCCATCTGCTCGCCAGCGGCTTTGCGCTCAACGAACAGAGCATCAGCAGCATGGGGACAGGTTTCGCGGGACGTTCTTCTTCTGCCGATGATGCCAGCACCGTGTTTGGCAACCCTGCAGGCATGTCCCGCCTCAAACGCGAACAATTCACCGTGGGCGGCGCTGCCGTCATCGCCAAGTCCGATATCTCGGGCCCGGGCAGCAACCTCGGGGGGGAAACCGATGGTGACATGGTGCCTTTCGTTGGCGTACCCATGGGTTACTACGTCAAGCCAATCGATGACCACTGGAGCGTCGGCTTCGGTGTCTATGTACCCTTTGGCCTGGTAACCGACTACGGCAGCGATGATGCCGCACGTTACTGGGGCAAGAAGAGCCACGTCGAGGTAGTCACCTTCCAGCCGACCGTCAGCTACGCCTTCAACGACAAGGTATCTATCGGTTTCGGTCCTACCATCAACCGCATCAAGGGTGAGCTGGGCTCGAGCCTGATCAACCCGTTCACCCCAGGCCGCAACGACGGCGAAGTAAAGATCAAGGGTGACGATACCGCCGTTGGCTACAACATCGGCGTTCTGGTACAGGCCACCGACCGTACCCGCGTCGGCCTGACCTATCACTCGATGGTGGACTACAAGCTCGAGGGCAAGACCCGCGTCAGCACCCCGCTGATCGGGCCATTCAACGGCAACAAGTTCGACGCCAGCTTGAAGATCAAAACGCCTGAGTCCGTCGACCTCTCGGTTACCCATGAGCTGGACGACCAGTGGACCCTGTACGCAGGTAGCACCTGGACGCGCTGGAGCCGCCTGAAAGACATCACCGTGCAGAACGATGTCCCCGCACCGCTGGCAGGCTCGCCGTTCCAGACCATTACCGAGGAACAGAACTGGCATGACACCTGGGCTCACGCCATTGGTGCATCGTACAAGGTCAACAAGGAGTGGGTGCTGCGCACCGGCTTCACCGTCGACCAGTCGCCAACCAACAACCACGACCGCTCGCCACGCATCCCGACTGGCGACCGTAAAGTGTTCAGCGTGGGTGCTGGCTGGAGCCCGAGCGACGACATGACCATCGACGTTGCCTACTCCTACCTGTGGGAGGAGGACACCAAGGTCAACCAGGTCAGCGCGACCAAGGGCAGCTACCAGGCCAAGTACGAGAACAGCGCTCACGGTATCGGTGCATCCCTCACCTACCGCTTCTGATTCGTACGCGTCACATGAAAAACCGCCCTCGTGGCGGTTTTTTCATGCCTGCACCTGCCAGCGAGCCCCCAGACAGTCGCGCAGGTAGTCCATGAACACCCGCACTTTGGTGGTCATGGCAAAGCGGTCGGCCAGGCACAGGTAGATATCCATCGGCTCGGTCTGGGCATAGGCCTGGCCGCTGTCGCTGAATTCGAATAGCGGTACGAGCGCACCGGAGGCAAGATGAGGCCGGACAATGAACTCGGCCAGGCGGGCGATACCACCATCATGCAGTGCCATTTGGGTCAGGGCATCGATATCGTCACTGATCAATACGCTGCCGAACTCCGCGTCAAAACGCAGCCCGTCGCGCACGAAACCCCAGCGCAGAAACCGCCCATCCACCGGGTAGCGAAACACCAGACACCGGTGAGTGAGCAATGACTCGGGCGTAGCGGGTACACCTGCGCTGTGCAGGTATCCGGGTGAGGCACAGCAAATGAACGGGATGCGGGCAATGTGCCGGGCCAGCAGTCGGTCTTCCAGTTGCGGGGCAATGCGCAGGCTTACGTCGATGTCTTCACGGGCATGGTTTACCCGGCGATCAGTCGTTATCAACTCTATCGAAAGTAGGGGATATCGGGCACTGAATGCGGGTATCAGCGGCGCCAGCACGTGTCGGCCAAAGGCGGACGTCGAGGCGATGCACAGCCGCCCCTGGGGCTCGCTGTCTGGGGTTGTAACCGCCTGTTCGGCCAAGGCCAGGTCACGGTCGATGTGCTTCACGCGCTCGTAATACTGGGTGCCTGCAGGCGTCAAGGCCATGCTGCGTGTGGTGCGGCTGAGCAGGCGTACCCGCAGGTGGCCTTCGAGTCGCGCCAGGTTCTGGCTGACGGCTGCCGGGCTAAGGCCGAGATTACGCGCACCAGCGGCGATGCTGCCAGCCTCGACCACCTTGATGAAACAGCGGATGGCGTTGAGCAGGTCCATGAAACGCTCTTTGATTCGTAAGAATTTCTTTATAAAGAACTCAATAGCACAGGTCTACAGTTACGTGCCGGAGCATTGCTAACCTGCGCCTCCATTCAACTTTCAGGAGTTCGCATGAGCAACCTGTCCCAGTCGCGCAGCCGACGCAAATTGCACCCGGTCGCCACGCCCTATGTTTTCGCGTTCTACATGTCATCGATCATGGCGCTGTTGATGTGCTTCGTGATCACCGCGGCTAATGCCGGGGTGACACCGGAGTATCTGGGCAATGTGCTCAAGGCTTATCAGTTGGCGATGCCAGTGGCGTTTTTGTGTGTGTTGGTGGTCAGGCCGGTGGTGGTGCGATTGGTGGCGATAACGGTGCACGCACAGTAACCCACCCAACCACGGCCCGGCTCTTGATCTTCGCGACTTCAGGAGGCCGAACGCAGGCCTTGCGGAGGGAGGTGACGGGCATGGATGCCCGTCAAGCGCTGGGCCGGATGAGGGGAGCGCAGCGTTTTTTGGTGGGCCTGCCCCGTGACAACAGACGCCAAGAAGCGATACCTACATCGCTATCTTGGAGGTTGTCATGTACCCAACCACCACGCACTTCAGCTACGGCTGTGAAGCGATGGCCTTTTCGATGGCTGCACGGAACGCAGGATCATCCGGTTTGGTCAGGCTGGAGAAGTTACCAATCACCTTCCCCTTACGATCGACAACATACTTGTAGAAATTCCACTTCGGCGCACTGCTCTGGCTGGCCAGCTCCGCAAACAGCGGTATCGCATCCTTGCCCCGCACAGCTTGCGTCTTGGTCATGGTGAAGGTAACGCCATAGTTGGCATAGCAAACCTTGGCGGTCTTTTCGCTATCGGCGTCTTCCTGCTTGAAGTCATTGGACGGCACGCCCAGCATTTCCAGGCCCTGCCCGTGATATTCCTTGTACGTCGCCTCAAGCCCCTCGAATTGCGGGGCAAAACCGCAATAGCTGGCGGTGTTCACCACCACCAGCGGCTTGCCGGCAAAGCGCTCGCACAGCTCGACCTGCCCCTTGCCGCGCAACTCTGGCAGGCTACCCTGCAACAATGCCGGGCAATCGGCAGCCCAGCTGGATGTGCTGGCAAGCAGGGCCAGCACCGGCACCGTCAACCAATGTGCACGCATGACTCGTTTCTCCCGCATGACAATCCTTGAGCTTGCAGGGTAGCGCCTAACAAACACTCATGCCCAGTTGCATCAGCGCCATCCCACCTTGATGCCAGCCCCACCACACCAGTGCCAGCAGCAGCAGGGCGGCGATGGCCAGCAGCCCACGGGCCAGGTAGCGGTTCATGCGGCCTGGGCCTGCAGGCGGGCGACCGGGCGTTCGCGCACCGGCCAGTTGAGGGCTGCGGCCAGCAGGCTGAGCAGGATGGAAATCTGCCAAACCAGGTCGTAGCTGCCGGTGCGGTCATACACCACCCCACCCAACCAGCCGCCCAAGAACGCACCCAACTGGTGGAACAAGAACACGATACCGCCGAGCATGGACAGGTTACGCACCCCGAATACCGTGGCCACGGTGCCATTGGTCAGCGGCACCGTGGACAGCCACAACAGGCCCATGGCGATGCCGAACAGATAAGCACTGAACTCGCTTACCGGCGCCCACAGGAATAGCACGATCACCACCGCTCGCAGCAGGTACAGCCCGGTCAGCAGGCGCGGCTTGGACATGCGCCCGCCCAACCAGCCAGCAGTGAAGGTTCCGACGATATTGAACAGGCCAACCAACGCCAGCACCGTGGTACCGGTGGTCGCAGCCAGGTGCTGATCAACCAGGTAGGCCGGCAGGTGCACCCCGATGAACACCACCTGGAAGCCGCAAACGAAGAAGCCCAGTGCCAGCAACCAGAACCCAGGATGGGAACATGCTTCGCGCAGCGCCTGGCCCAGGGTCTGCTCGGCACCATGGCTGGGCAACGGGCGGTCGCGCAGCAGGCCGACGAAGGGCACGATAAACGCCACCATCAGGCCCAGCACCAGCAAGGCTGCGGACCACCCCAGCCACTGGATCAGGCCGAGGGTGCCCGGCAGCATGGCGAACTGGCCAAACGAACCGGCGGCGCTGGCAATGCCCATGGCCATGCTGCGCTTCTCTGCCGGTACGGCACGCCCGACCACGCCGAGGATGACCGAAAACGATGTGCCAGACAGGCCGATGCCAATCAGCAAGCCGGCACTGAGCGACAACGACCAGGCGGAGTCGGCCATGCCCATGAAGACCAAGCCGATGGCGTAGAGAATGCCACCGATGATCACCACCCGCGCTGCGCCCATACGGTCGGCCAAGGCACCGGCGAATGGTTGCGCCAGCCCCCAGACCAGGTTCTGCAAGGCAATGGCAAAGGCGAACACCTCCCGCCCCCAACCAAAATCGGCGCTCATCGGCGCCAGGAACAAACCAAAGCCGTGCCGCACACCCAGGGACAGCGCCAGGATCAAGGCCGCCCCCACCAATACCCACCCGCTGGTTCGCCACACCGAAGTCATTGTCGTTTTCTCCAGCACATCGCAAGGTTTTTGCGGGTATATACCCGCTTATAGTCGTATCAATTCACGCCAGTTGGTCCAGCAAACGCACCAGTTCATCCCGCGGCCCTTCGCCCAACCGCTCCACCAGCTTGATCTGGGCTTGTTCCCAGGCCGGATACGCAGCACGCAGCAGCTGCGTACCGGCCTCGGTCAACAGCACCACACGGTTACGCTGGTCGTCGCCATCAGCCAGGGCCACCAGCCCTTCCGCCTCCAGCACCCGCAGGTTGCGGCCTAGGGTACTGCGCTCCAGGCCCATGGCCTCGGCCAAGGCGGTGATACTGGGGCGGTCGAGCCGTTGCAGGTGTCTCAGCAAGGAAAACTGCGCAACATTGACCCCGAAGCCGGAGAGGGCTTCGTCGTAATGCCGGCTCACCCCACGGGCGGCACGACGCAGATGGGTACAGATGCATTCACTGGTCAGCATGGATACGTGTATATACCCGCACCTTAGATGTTGCAAGAAATTTCATATCTGCGTAGGCCTGAAAAGGCTTCAGAGGCCCAAGGCCAACCCCAGCACCACCGCCAATTCGAGTAACTCGAGCAGCGCGCCGGCAGTATCCCCAGTGGCCCCACCCAGCCGTCGGTACATCAGATGTCGCAGCCAGGCAAACACCGCCACCGCCAGCAGCACTACCCATCCGCCCAAGAGCAGGCAGAAAAGCGCACAACACAGCAACACCCACCCGGCAGCACGCCGGGGCAGATGTTCGGCCAGCGCCTGCCCCAACCCACCGGGTCGCACATACGGCGTGCAAAGGAACAACCCCAACATTGCCGTTCGCCCGATCAACGGCGCCAGCAGCAATTGCGCCCCGACACCCTGCTCGACCAGCACCCATAAGGCGCAAAACTTCAACAACAGCACCAGCACCAGGGTGACCACGGCAATCGGCCCGCTGCGCGGGTCCTTCATGATCTGCAGGGTGCGTTCACGGTCGCCGAAGCCACCCAACCAGGCGTCTGCGCTGTCCGCCAGGCCATCCAGGTGCAAGGCGCCACTGAGCAGCACCCACGCTGTCAGCAGCAACGCCGCATGCAGCGGCGCCGGTGTACCTTGCAGCAGATGGCTGGCCAACCACAACAGCAGCCCGAACAGCAGCCCGACCAGCGGGTAGTACAGCAGCGAACGCCCCACCTCACGCGCTGCCGGCATGCCCGGCAAGCTCACCGGCAGGCTGCTGAGAAACTGCAAGGCGATCAAGAAAGGCAGCATCTCAGCGGGCCTCGACCAACTGCCCGTCAACACCCGGCACCAGGCGCATCAACGCGCCATGCCCGACTTCGACCTGCAGCAATTGTTCCCTCGGCAAACCCCGGGCACGCGCCAGCAACAACCGCATTACCCCGCCATGGGTGACCAACAGCACGCGCTTGCCGGCATGTTGAAGGTGCAAACGCTCGACAGCTGCCAGCAC
The DNA here is from genome assembly GCF_001320565.1 of Pseudomonas sp. NBRC 111132. Taxonomy (NCBI): domain Bacteria; kingdom Pseudomonadati; phylum Pseudomonadota; class Gammaproteobacteria; order Pseudomonadales; family Pseudomonadaceae; genus Pseudomonas; species Pseudomonas sp. NBRC 111132. Next base: position 13,007 of record NZ_BCBI01000012.1, on the reverse strand, counting down.
CCGTTCGGCAAACGCCTCGACCGGCTCGCCGTTGGGCGGTGTGAAGGCGTAAGGGTCCGCCCAGAACCGCCCAAGCGCGTCGGCCTGGTCCTCCATGATCTGCGCGGCGCTACGCCCCTCCCAATCGCCGAAATGCAGCTCTTGCAGGGCAGGCTCACGCTGCACCGGCACGTTCAACCGCGCGCCCAGCTCATCGGCGAACCGCGCACAGCGCTGCAGCGGCGAGCTGACCAAAACCTGCCACGGGCCGGCCTCGGCCACGGCACTGCGCATTTGCGCCCACCCCTTGTCGGTCAGGGCATCGTCAAGGCTGCCGCGCAGGCCGCCCTGTTCCGTTTCACCATGGCGCAGCAGGTCGAGGATCATGCCGGGCGGTCCGCCACCGCGGCCTCGGCAAAGGTCGCCATTTGCCCATGCAGCGCACAGGCCAGGCGCAGCAGCGGCACCGCCAGGGCAGCACCACTGCCCTCGCCCAGGCGCAGGCCCAGGGCCAGCAACGGCTCGGCCTGCAGCGCAGCCAGCAAGGCCTTGTGCCCAGGCTCGGCACCCTGGTGGGCGAACAGCAGCCAGGCCCGGCACTGCGGGTTAAGATGCACTGCCACCAACGCGGCGACACTGCAGATGAAACCATCCACCAGCACCGCAACACCCGCCTGCGCGCAGCCGATGTAGGCGCCAGCCAACGCCGCTATCTCGAATCCGCCAACACAGCCCAGCGCCTGCAACGGGTCTTCAGCACGCAGGCCGTGCAGGCGCAGCGCCCGCTCGATGACCTCGGCCTTGTGCCGCACGCCGGCATTGTCCAGCCCAGTGCCTGGGCCGCTCAGCTGTGCCGCCGGGCAGCTCAGCAGGACGCTGGCCAGGGCTGCGGCGGCCGTGGTGTTGCCGATGCCCATCTCGCCACCGATGAACAGCTGAGCACCCTGTTCAGCGGCGCGCAGGGCGCTGTCGCGGCCGGCCTGCAAGGCTGCTTGCAACTGGTTCTCGGTCATCGCGGGCTGGCAGGCAAAGTTGGCGGTGCCGGCGCCCAGGCGCAGATGGCGCACACCGGGCAGCTCCAACTGCGCGTCGATGGTGCCCAGGTCGACCACTTCCAGGCTGGCTTGCAGTTGCCGCGCCAGTACACTGATCGCCGCACCGCCGCCGACGAAGTTACGCAGCATCTGCCCGGTCACCGCCTGCGGGTAGGCCGAGATGCCTTCTTCGACCACCCCGTGGTCGCCGGCAAAAATGGTAATTGCGACCTGATCCAGGATCGGCCGCTCACACCCTTGCAGGCCTGCCAACTGGATAGCCAAGCCCTCCAGTTGGCCGAGTGAGCCGGCAGGTTTGGTCAGTTGCTGCTGACGGGCGCGGGCCTGGTCCATGGCGGCGTTGTCGAGGGGATGGCAGGCGTCACGCCACCAGACTTGGGTCATAGTGCAGGTCCTTTGAGCATTAAAGGCAGGCCGGCCACGGTCAGCACGACGCGCTGACAGCGTTCGGCCACGGTTTGGTGCAGCCAGCCGGCCAGGTCGACATAGCGCCGGGTCAGCTCGCCCATGGGCACGACGCCCAGGCCGGTTTCGTTACTGACCAGGACAAGGGTGCCAGGCAACTGCTCCAGGCAGGCCAGCAGGGCATCACGCTCCTCGGCCAGGCGCTGGTCGTCTTCCAGCATCAGCAGGTTGGTCAACCACAGGGTCAGGCAATCCACCAGCAGGCATCGCCCTTCGGCCGCTTCGGCGCGCAGCACCGCGGCCAAGGCCAGGGGTTCTTCGATCAACCCCCAGTCATCGGGGCGACGTTGGCGATGCAGCAACACGCGTTCGTTCATTTCACCATCCAGCGGTTGGCTGGTGGCGATGTAGGTCACTGGCAGGCCACTGGCGCTGGCCAGCTGTTCGGCCAGCCGGCTCTTGCCGGACCGGGCGCCGCCGAGGATCAGGTTGCGCATGTCAGGCCACCCCGCACAGTTGGCGCAACAGCGCGGTGTCCAGGTGCTTTTCCACCAGGTCGGCCAGGCGCTCGATGTCGCGTTCGCGCAACGCTTCGTAGTCGATCGCCTGCACATCCTCCAGCCCGGCCCAGCGCAGCAGCGCGGCACACGACTGGCTGCCTTCGAACAAACCGTGCAGGTAGGTGGCGAGGATCTGGCCATCCGCGCTGACAGCGCCATCACAGCGGCCATCGGCCAGTTGCACGGCAGGTCGCTCAAGGGCTGGACCCGAGGTGACCCCGGCATGAATTTCATAACCGGCAACCGCTGCAGCTTCAAGGTTCAGTGTGCCGGCAACGTTGCGCAGTTGCTTCTCGGCTTCAAGCACCGTGGCGTAGTCAAGCAAGCCGAGCCCCTGGCTTGAGCCGGCGGCCCCTTCCAGCCCCAGTGGGTCATGCACTTGGCGCCCGAGCATCTGCAAGCCACCGCAGATACCGATCAGCTTGCCACCATAGCGCAGGTGCCGCTCGATGGCCTTGTCCCAACCGCGCTCGCGCAGCTGTGCCAGGTCACCGCGCACACTCTTGGAGCCCGGCAGGATGATCAGGTCGGCAGCCGGAATCGGCTGGCCTGGGCCGATGAACTGCAGGTCTACCTGCGGGTGCAGGCGCAGCGGGTCGAAGTCGGTGTGGTTGCTGATGCGCGGCAGTACCGGCACGATCACCTTGAGTACACGCGCGAGCTTGGCGCCCTGGCGCACATCAATACCGTCTTCGGCTTCCAGATGCAGGTCGGTGACGTAGGGCAGTACGCCCAGTACCGGCTTGCCGGTGCGTTGCTCCAGCCAGTCCAGCCCCGGTTGCAGCAAGGCGATATCGCCACGGAAGCGGTTGATCACAAAACCTTTGACCCGCGCCTGCTCACTGGGCGACAGCAATTCCAGCGTGCCCACAAGATGGGCGAACACACCGCCACGGTTGATGTCGGCGACCAGGATCACCGGGCAGTCCACCGCTTCGGCAAAACCCATGTTGGCGATGTCGCCGGCACGCAAGTTGATCTCTGCCGGCGAGCCTGCGCCCTCGACCATGACCACCGGGTACGCGGCGCTCAGGCGCTGGTGCGATGCCAGCACTGCCTGCATGGCCGTGGCCTTGTAGTCGTGGTAGGCCACTGCATTCATGCTGGTGACTGCGCGGCCATGAATGATCACCTGGGCACCGGTATCGCTATTGGGCTTGAGCAATACAGGGTTCATGTCGGTATGGGGTGCCAGCCGGCAAGCCTGAGCTTGGACTGCTTGAGCACGGCCGATTTCACCGCCATCGGCGGTCACTGCGCTATTGAGCGCCATGTTCTGCGGCTTGAAGGGCACCACACCGACACCCTGGCGCAGCAGCCAGCGGCACAGCGCGGTCACCAGCGTGCTCTTGCCGGCATCGGAGGTGGTGCCTTGCACCATGAGAGTGGTCATGCCGTTTCCTTTTGATAAGCCGACAGGGCCTGGGCCAGGCGCTGTTCGTCCGCGGCGCAAGCCGGCAGCCCCAGGCGCACCGCCGCTGGTTGTTCGAACAGGCGCACCAGAATGCCGCGACGGGCGAGAAAGTCGTGCAGTTGTGCCGCATGCTCGCTGCGCACGTACTGGAACAGGTCGCAGCCACCGCTGGGCACCAGGCCGGCACTGCACAATATTGCCGCAAGCCGCTGGCTGACGGCAGCACAGCGCTCGGTTTGCTGGCGCTGGGCGGCTTGGTCAGCCAGGCTAGCCTGGGCCAGCACCCGGGTCGGGCCGTTGACGGTCCACGGGCCGAGCAACTCGGCCAGGCGTAGCAGCAGGCTGTGCTCAGCCACGACAAAGCCCAGGCGCACCCCGGCCAGGCCGAAGAACTTGCCGAACGAGCGCAGCACGATCAGGCCCGGCCGTTCGGCGCAATCCACCACGCTGTCTGCCGGGGTGTTGTCCATGAAGGCTTCGTCGACCAGCAGCCAGCCACCACGAGCAGCCAGGCGAGCATGCCAAGCCAGCAGGCGTTCGCGCGATACCCGGCGGCCGGTCGGGTTGTTGGGGTTGACCAACACCAGCACATCGAGGCTGTCGAGCGTCGCCTCGACCTGCGCTTCATCCAGCTCAAGCAGTTGGTGGCCCGCCCGTTGCCAGGCATACGGGTGCTCGGCATAGCACGGCGTCAGCACGCCTACCCGGCCCGCTGTGCGCAGCAGCGGCAAGGCCTGGATCGCGGCCTGCGAGCCGGCTACCGGCAGCAGCTGGCGGGTGCCGTAAAACGCGCGCGCGGCGTCTTCCAGGCCGTCCTCGGTCTCCGGCAGGCGGGCCCAGGCATCGACGGGAATCGACGGAATCGGGAACGGCCAGGGCGCAATGCCACTGGACAAGTCGAGCCACTGCTCACGGGCGATACCGTATTGCCGCACCGCGCGCAGCAGGCGACCACCGTGTTCAAGCATTGATATAAGCCCCCAGGCAGATCACCAGCAGCCACAGCCACACACCGCGCTGCACCAGGCCCCAGCCGCGTTCGATGGCGTCGGCATCGGCCATCGGCCCCTCGCCCAGGCGTGGGCGCTCATGCAGCTCGCCGTGGTACACCGCCGGGCCACCCAACTCCACGCCCAGCGCACCGGCACCGGCAGCCATCACCGGGCCGGCATTGGGGCTGTCCCACAGCGGGCCTTGCTTGCGCCAGCAGGCCAGGGCCAGGCGGGTCTTGCCCAGTAGCGCGTAGGTCAGCGCCACCAGCCTTGCGGGTACATAGTTGAGCACATCGTCGATGCGCGCCGCGCACCAGCCAAAACGTTCGAAGCGTTCATTGCGGTAGCCCCACATGGCATCCAGCGTATTGCTCAAGCGGTACAGCACCACACCCGGCGCACCCGCCACCACAAACCAGAACAACGCGGCGAACACCGCGTCGCTGCCGTTCTCCAGCACTGACTCGGTGGCTGCTCGAGCTACCGCCGGCTCGTCCAGTTCGCGGGTTTCGCGGCTGACCAGGTAACCGACCCGGCGCCTCGCCTCTTCCAGGTCGCCCTGGCGCAAGGCGTTGGCCACCGGCAGTACATGCTCGCCCAGGCTGCGCAGCCCCACGGCGCAATACAGCGCCAGCACGTCCACCAGCCAGCCGATGTACGGCAGCCACGACAGCACCAGTGCCACCAACGTCAGCGGCACCACCGCCAGAAACCAAGCACTTACGCCGTGGCTGCGCCAGCCACGTCCGCCGGCATTCAGGCGACGCTCAAGGTTACTGGCCATATTGCCGAAGGCCACCAAAGGGTGGCGCCGCTGCGGTTCGCCCAGCAAGGCGTCCAGGGCAACCCCAGCCACGGTCAGCAAGGCCACGCTCATTGACGCTCTCCCCATTGGTTTTCGTAAAGCATTTCACTCAAGGGCCGCTCTTGGGCCCAGTTTTCCTGCACCAGCATGGGCACCGGGTAGAACTCGGTGACCGGCCCCAGGCACAACACCGCAACGGGCTTGGCCCCGGCCGGCATGCCCAGCAACGCTGCCAGCGCAAGCGGGTCGAACAGCGACACCCAGCCCATCCCCAGTCCTTCGCCACGCGCAGCCAGCCATAGGTTCTGGATGGCACAGGCCAGCGAGGCCAGGTCCATTTCCGGCAGGGTACGGCGGCCGAAAATGTGCGGCTCGCGGTTGTCCATCAAGGCTGCCACCAGCAGCTCGGCACAGTCGTTGATGCCTTCTACCTTCAGTTTCATGAAGTCATCGGCTCGCTCGCCCAATGCCTCAGCCGTGCGTACACGCTCCGCTTCTACCAAGGCCTGGATGCGGCTGCGCAGGTCTCGCTGGGTAATCCGGATGAAGCGCCACGGCTGCATGAGCCCGACACTGGGCGCCTGGTGCGCGGCGGCAAGCAAGCGGGCAAGCAGCTCCGGCGCCACCTGGCCACCGGCAAAATGGCGCATGTCGCGGCGCTCACCGATGGCCCGGTAGATCGCGGCGCGTTCAGCGTCGCTGTAAGCGTGTTCGCTCATGGTCGCAACAGCGCCGCCGCCGCATCGGGGTTGGACGGGAAGTAGAAGTGCACGTAGGAAGCGGTCAACCGACCCAGGCGATACACCGCTTCGTTGCCCCGCCCGCCGTTGGGGCTCAGGCCACGAGCGATCGGTTCCAGCGCAGTGCTGGTCAGCGAGTGGTGATAGGTGTGCCCGCGCAAGGTACCCTCCGGCAGTTCCACCGCCTGCAGCGCCAGGGCCGCCAGGCGCTTCTGCATGCTCGCCTCACCCGGCAGCAGCCCCAGCAACTCGGCACGTTCGCCTGCCACGTCAGTCAGGGCATCGAGCAGGTACAGCATGCCACCGCACTCGGCCAGCAACGGCTTGCCCTGCGCATGATGGGCGCGAATCGCTGCGCACATCGGTGCGTTTGCGGCCAATGCGTGGTGATGCAGTTCGGGGTAGCCGCCCGGCAGGTACAGGCTGTCTACCGGTGGCAGCTCGCGGTCGTGCAGCGGCGAGAAAAACGCCAGCTGAGCGCCAAGGTTGCGCAGCAGGTCGAGGTTGGCGCCATAGGTGAAGGCAAACGCCTCGTCCCGCGCCACGCCAATGCGTACACCTGCCAACGAGGTAGAGCAGGCCTGCGGTTCGGGCTCGGCAAAGGTTACCGGCGGCGGCAAAGCCGCGTCGCAACTGGCGCCCAGCGCCTCGGCAGCAGCATCCAGGCGGGCCTCCAGATCATTCAGCTCGCTGGCCTGCACCAGCCCCAGGTGGCGGCTAGGCAGCTCAATGCCACGCTCGCGGGACAAGCCGCCATACCAGCGCAACCCTTGGGTCAGGCTGCCTTCCAGCAGTTGCGCATGGCGCAGGCTGCCCACCCGGTTGGCCAGCACGCCGGCGAACGGCAGGTCGGCCTGATAGCGCGCCAGGCCCAGAGCCAGGGCGCCGAATGTCTGAGCCATGGCCGTGCCGTCGATCACCGCCAGCACCGGTACGCCGAAATGGCGGGCCAGGTCGGCGCTGGACGGGGTGCCGTCGAACAGCCCCATCACCCCTTCGATCAGGATCAGGTCGGCCTCGCCGGCAGCGTCCCACAACAGGCGACGGCTTTCATCTGCACCGATCATCCACAGGTCCAGCTGGTACACCGGCGCGCCACTGGCCCGCTCGAGAATCATCGGGTCCAGAAAATCGGGCCCGCACTTGAACACCCGCACCTTACGCCCGAGGTTACGGTGCAAGCGTGCCAGAGCAGCAGTGACAGTGGTCTTGCCCTGGCCAGAGGCTGGTGCCGCGATCAGCACGGCGGGGCAGTGGCGCGATCGACTCACAGCTCGACGCCCTTCTGTGCGCGGATACCGGCCTGGAAAGCGTGCTTGAGCATGCCCATCTCGGTCACGGTGTCGGCCAGTTCGATCATTTCATCCTTGGCCGCACGGCCAGTGACGATCACATGCTGCATCGGCGGGCGGGCCTGAATGTCGGACAGCACCTGGTCCAGGTCGAGATAGCCATGCTTGAGGGCGATGTTGAGCTCATCCAGTACCACGAACTGCACACTTGGGTCTTGCAGCAACTGGCGCGACACCGCCCAGGCGGCTTCAGCGGCAGCAATGTCGCGCTGGCGGTCCTGGGTTTCCCAGGTAAAGCCTTCGCCCATGACGTGGTAGCGCACTTGCTCGGGGAAGCGGCGGAAGAACAGTTCTTCGCCGGTGCTGTTGCGGCCTTTGATGAACTGCACCACACCGCACTGCATGCCATGGCCCAGGGCGCGTGCGAGCATGCCGAAGGCCGAGCTGCTCTTGCCTTTGCCGTTGCCGGTCAGCACCAGCAGCAGGCCGCATTCGTTGGGGGAATTGGCGATGCGTTCGTCGATGACCGCCTTCTTGCGCTGCATGCGCGCCAGGTGGCGTTCGTCGCGTTCGGTGGATTCGCTCATGGGGTTCTCCGCTGGCTGGCACCACGGCAACGCGCGGCGGCAGGTAATAGGCAGGCAAACGGAGAACGCGCAGGGGCCATGGCAGGGCGCCACGGTGCACCGCGCATCACCCTCCGTGATGCCGTTGGCAGTAACAGGCCGGTCTCCGGGCTTGTGAGTGGGCGTTAGGCCCTGGCCTGCGCGCCTTCCCGGATGCTGGCATCCAGTGGCCTTGCGCGGCCTTCTGCTCACTTACCGTTGCGGGGGCAGCGCCGGATTCGCGCCATGCAGGCGCCCACCGGCTTCCCAGTTTCACCCTGCCCAGTCGAAGCTGGCAGGGCACCTGAAACACGCGCGAAGGTTAGAGGGTTGCACCGGGAGCGTCAATCGAAGCGGGTGTTGCAGCTATTTATGCTCTTGATCTTTATCTTGATCTTCGCGACTTCAGGAGGCCGAACGCTGAAGTCGCAATCTGCGTCGCCTGGACTATCGCGCGCTTTGAAGCAAAAGCCGAAGCAAGAGCAAGACCAAGGGACGGAACCCTGCGCGCCCTCGCGCCCTCTCAATCCCATAGGCCTGCTTCAGAGGACGCTGCCCATGAACCGCCTGTTGCCTTGGTTAGTCGCCGCCAGCCTGGCAGGCTGCGGCGAAACGGCCCTGTTGAACGTAAGCGAGGGCAGCGGGCCAACACCCGAGTTGCCTGCCCCCGTCACGACATTGATCCCCACCGTGAACATCGCCCCCGCAGTCGGCTGGCCAAAGGGCGGCAAGCCCACCGCAGCACCAGGCACTCAGGTCACCGCTTTCGCCAGCGGCCTCGACCACCCACGCTGGCTCTACTTGCTGCCCAACGGCGATGTGCTGGTAGCCGAAACCAACGCGCCCCCAAAGCCCGAAGATGGCAAGGGTATTCGCGGCTGGGCCATGGGCAAGGCGATGAAGCGCGCCGGTGCGACCGCCCCCAGCGCCAACCGCATCACCCTGCTGCGCGATGCAGACCATGATGGTGTGGCAGAAATCCGCACCCCGTTCATCGAGGGGCTCAACTCCCCCTTCGGCATGACGCTGGTAGGCAAGAATCTATATGTTGCCGACACCGACAGGCTGCTGCGCTTTCACTATGAACCAGGCGCCATGCAGATCACCGAAAAGGGTCACCTGGTTACCGAGTTGCCCGGCGGGCCGCTGAACCATCACTGGACCAAGAACGTAATCGCTAGCCCCAACGGCCAAAAGCTTTATGTGACGGTTGGCTCGAACAGCAATGTGGGTGAAAACGGCCTGGACAAAGAACAGTCGCGTGCCGCGATCTGGGAAGTGGACCCGGCAAGCGGCAATCATCGGCTGTTCGCCACCGGCCTGCGCAACCCCAACGGAATGGCCTGGGAGCCTCGCAGCGGCGCCTTGTGGACGGCGGTCAACGAACGGGACGAAATCGGCAGCGATCTGGTGCCGGACTACATCACATCCGTCAAAGAAGGTGGTTTCTATGGCTGGCCCTACAGCTACTACGGGCAACACGTAGACGAGCGAGTGCAGCCACAGGCCCCGCAGAAGGTAGCCCAGGCACTGACACCGGATTATGCCGTCGGCCCGCACACCGCATCGCTAGGGCTGGCATTCATAGAGCCTGGCGTACTGCCAGCACCCTTTGAACAAGGCGCACTGATAGGCCAGCATGGTTCGTGGAACCGCAAACCACACAGTGGCTACAAGGTGATATTCGTGCCATTCGACCACTCAGGCAAACCTGCAGGCCCCCCCATCGACCTGCTGACCGGGTTTCTGGATAGAGAGGACAATGCGATGGGGCGACCGGTGGGCGTGATCAATGATGGCCGCAGTGGTGTACTGGTGGCCGACGATGTCGGCAATGTAGTCTGGCGAGTAAGCATGACCGCCAGGGCCCGATTGAACCAGGGCACTGCTGCTCAAACCAGGCCAAACAGCAGTCCCGAATGACAAACCCGATATCAGGCCGGGAAAAAACGTTGCGCCAGCGCAGGCGTACGGAACTGCGCCCGATAAGCGGCCACATCGAACAGTAGCCCCGTACGCAAGTCATACACCGGGCCGGAAACAGGCTTTCCGGTTTGGGCCAACGTCACCTTGATAAAGCGATAATGCTCACCATACACCTGCTCCAGGCCCTCGATGCGCAAGTAGTTACCCGGCAACATCAGTGATTCACCCTCCTGCCAGAAGATGGAAAACGCGCTGATCGGTGTTGCCCCCCTATATCGCCCAGCCACCAGCTCGAACACCACCGAACTGTCGTCGAACAGCCCAGGCAAACTGCCCGGCGCCCCGGCGAAGGGCAAGCAGGCGAACTCGGTAACCTTGTACGGGTTTTCGGTGAACGAAGTCAGGTCGGTATTGACCAGCACATCACCCACCCGCAAATGGCCGTTTCGATAGAACTCGCCACCGGTACCACGCGAGCGGTGCCCACCGCGATACAAGGTAACCTCGTTGCTCTTGGGTAGCCGCCCCAGGCTATCGGCCAGATCATTGATATAACTGTCTTCATCGCCGTACTGGTACCGTCCGGTGCGCATGACATCGTTCACGGTGGACTCGTTGCTGGTGTACCACTCGACCAGCGAATTGAAGTACTCATGGCCGTAGCGGTAGGAATAGCGAGGCAAGCCATCAACCTTGACGCAATCCAGCCCACGCTCGTCCAGGTCTGGTGCCCGCCCATTAGGCAGCTCGGCGACAGGCCACTTCTCCAGCAATGCTTTCTGGCGCTGTAGAGACTGCTCGGCCAGCCGCGTGCTCGACGCGTCATCAATGGCTGTGTAGGTATCCCAGAACGGCGAGGGAACACTTGGCATGCCTTCCACCGCCGGAGGGCTGCCGCCCAGCAACCGAGGAGGCCCCAGCAGCTCCCACTCACCCGCCGCGTTCAAGCGCACGGGCCTAAGCGGGACGAAGGCATAGGGATTGTTTACGGGCACCACTAACCAGACGGCCAGTTCATGACTGTATCGCACCCGGTAAGTGAGACCATTCAATGTAATCCAGCACTTGCCATCGTCAGTCATGCGAACACCACGCAGGCGTCCACTCGCGCCCAACTCACCACTCACCAGCGCGTTGGTCTCCTCGCCCTCCACTAAGCGTGTGGCACTGCTATCGGCCTGCCAGACCTCTAGCTCGACACCAACTTCATGGGGTGGTGCCTGGCGCAAAACACTCCCCAGACTTGGCTGTGTCGTTACATCCAACAAGTTGAAACTTGCGAACACGCTGTCGAGCACTGCAGAACGCAGTGCACTCATGCGCGATTGCGCGTCTGTCGCGTTAAGGGCTTCATCAATATCCAGGGCGACCTTCGCCACACCCCCCCGAGCAACATCAGGGATATCGGCCACCCCAAAGGAACGAAGCCGCCGAAGACGCCGATGAATGCTGACAGATAACCGCTGAGCATTGCCTTGCGCAAACTTGTGTTATCACGCATCAGTTGCGCATTACGGCGCATCTCGTCGAGCGCCTGCTCTATGATGCAGGTGAAGAAGTTACCATTGAGCGGACGCTCGAACAGCTTGAGCGCGATCAACGCCGCCTCATCCGAACGGCTGTCAGCGATGCCTTTTAGGTGCACCTTGATCAACTGCTGCCTGGCGGCATCGTGCCGGTTGCCATGCCCTTGCGCGATAAAGCTGTCCAATGCCTGCGGCGTTTGCCATCGCGTCACAAGCCAGCGGACCATTTCCAGCTCGGAATCGAATGCCCTGAGCGCCTCAGCGTGCCAAGGCAAGTACGCCAATACCCTTCCACCCTGTGCGTGGAAGGTGAACAGGCAGCCCCTGTCTCCCTCGCCAAACACGTAGCGAACGACCGTGAGCGGAGGCTCGTCATTGTCCTGACGCAACTTCTGCAGGGTGGGCAGCTCTACGCCCGAAAGCGTCTCGCTTACCATGGCGCACAGATGTCGCCAGTCCGACTGCGAGATCCGCTGGCAAGTCAGCGCAAGCCTTCCTTCACCCAGCAGGTTGACTTTGGCCAGTACTCGAAAACTCTTCTCGTGAGCCGCCCAAAAACGCTCGACCTCTCCGCGGTAGAGTGATGCGAAATCCAGTGCCCACAGGTCCTGCTGCACCGCGCTACCCAGCATGCGGACTTCATTACGCTCGTCGTAAAAAGCCGCGTGAGGCCCCTGCCAATAGAAGCCGCCGCGCAGGTCCAGCTCATCTACAGCATCCTGAAAGTAGTCATCGAACCGCTCTACTACCAGCTCGGTAAGCACCAGCGACTTCTGTGGCGGCCCTCTGTGCTGCCACCCCGTGAAACTGCGGCTGCTGGAACTCTCGGTATTGAACTGGTGCCACCAGACGAACCGCGGATCCACACGTTTGCCAGTGTGTTTGAACACAATCTGCTCTGCGTGCCTGCTCGCTAGCAGGTAGGGATCAGGGTAAGCGTGCAGCACTTCATCGACCAGCCGGATCAAGGGGATCACGGCATCAGCCAATTCAAGGCTATGACGGGTTTGTTCTTCGATCTTGCTCATGGCCCACTCCAGATGACACCCAAAGAAGGCATCATCGTCTTGCCATGGCATGAATCAGCGGTAGGTGTGCACTGCCACGAAGCGTGACGCGGTGGCCAGACCTGCAAGGCTGGACAAAACCTGCGCTGCAGGAACCGCGCTCAGCGGCTCCTGCAACGCCACACCCCAAGCGCTGTCAGGGGTTCTGTGCGAGGTGCCCTTGCGGGATCACACGCTTGGCCTGCAGGTAGGCTTTGGCCCAGTAGCTGTTGGACAGGTAGTCCAGGCGCACGGTACCGCCGGTGGAAGGGGCATGCACGAAGCGCCCTTCCCCAACATATATGCCGGCATGGCTGACCTGCGAGCCACCACTGGTGGCGAAGAACACCAGATCACCGGACTGCAGCGACTTGGCGTCAACCGTCGGCGCGCGCATGACGATCATTTCTCGCGTGGAACGCGGCAGGCTGATGCCGGCAGCATCACGGTACACATATTTGATCAGGCCGCTGCAGTCGAAACCGGAATCCGGTGTATTGCCACCCCAACGATAAGGCGTACCCACCAGCCCAATGGCGCGAATCAACACGTCATCGGCAATCGGCGAAGGGTTGGGTTGGCTGTAGGTGACCTGCGGCTGTACCACAGGGGCCGGCGCAGGCGCACGGCTGGAGCAGGCAGCGAGTAATGCCGCCAGGGAG